>JBELAB010000230.1:0-5342 GCA_049509275.1 Syntrophobacteraceae bacterium
AAAAATCCCTTCTTTCAGAATCGGAAACTGAGCAGGCTTGAGGCCCTTATCTCCGAACCGGAGATTCCGTGGGTGCATGTCAGCTCGGCACGACATATGTCGTCGATGCTTCATTGACCGGGGCAGTAAGGATCTTCTTCTCGATTTCCTTTACCTGGAGCATCCCTCTCACCTCCTTTCCCATTAGAATCAGGCGGATTCGAACGGGGCGAGGACCTCAAGGCCGGCCAGCGTCCCGGCCGCTTCCGCACATATGATCGCGAACTCCTCGCGACCTTTATCTGCTCCGTATTTTGGGTATAGGCGGTCGGCTATCTCTTCTAAAGTCGACTGCCCGTCACACAACCGGAGAAAATCAAACCCGAATTCGTTGATTTCTCTAACCTGCGTGCCGTCCGGCGCCCGGGTGAAGGCGAGATAAACCGCCCTTTGCGGACAAGTGTCCGGAAAACGGCCGTACTTCATTTCCAGAATAAGGCTTGGAATATCGAATGTGAACCGCTCGATCAAAATCTTTTCGTTGCGCAGCGGTTTGAGGTCACCGATCCGGGAGGAGTCGATGTGAAAGGGCGAAGAGGACGCCCCGGCTTTTCCTGCACTGAGCAGGCATGTTTCATATTTTACGACTTCGGGAATGTAGTCCCGTACAAGAATGTCATGCCGGGCGAGACTTTCTGCGGCGAAATCACTGAAATGCGCCAGGCATGCCTGAGGCGTAAGGCGTAAACGCTCAGCGCCTCTGCGGTGAATAGATTCGATTTCGGCAACCCGGTCGAGAAAACCGAAAAAAAGATCAAGAATGGACTGGTTTAGTTCAATGCTCAGCAGGAGGAAACTTCTCGGGTAGAGAGTTGCGATTATGGCGAAGTAATTTGCCGTTTGGCTAAGTTCTTCAAGGGACGCGGCAGGGCAGGGCACGTTATAGAAGCTGGAAAAAATGTCCGGGTCCGAATCGATGAGCGCATCGTCGGATGCAATTCGCTTCCCCTGGTCGAACTCGATCCCAAGAGAAAAATATGTATCGACATCTCGAACCAGCCTGCGCCTGTATTTTTCGTACAAGTCAGTCCCGGGCAGAATGGTCGTCATCTGCACCAGGATGTTCGCATTTCCTGTGGCTGCGGATTTGAGCGCCAACTCGAGGGTTGCTTCGAGGTCTTGCCTGCTCTCCTCTGGAAATCCGATCACGAAGCTCAAAGTAGGGACAATGCCCGCTTCGGTCGTTTCCCTGACTCTATCGAAAAGGACCTCGCGGTCTATATCTTTGCGAATGAAAGCCAACGTCCTTTTCGACCCCGAATCGATCCCATAGCACATTGTCTCGCATCCGGCTTTGCGCATCAAATTCAAAAGGTCTTTATCGACCGTATCCAGCCTGGAGATGCAATACCAGGGAAGGTGGCTCAGGCCCGCGTCTATCAGGCCGAGGCAGAACTGCTCCGCAAAGCTTCTTTTGGCGGTAAACTGATCAAAAGCGAGAAGGAAGCACTCGGCGCCAAAATTTTCGGCCAGGTTTTTCATTTCCCCGATGATCCGGTCTGTTGAAAATGTGCGCGCCCTTCGTTTCCACATAATCGACTGAGAGCAATAGACACACCGGTGCGGACATCCCCGGCCGACCTCCAGGATGGCAACCGAGCGCCCGATCCCGCAGACGTCCCGGTATTCCTGAAGGGGGGCTACGAACGTATAGTCGCTTGCAGGCAGAGAATCGAGCTTTTCGATCAGCTCCCTGTCCGGATTTCGGACTATCCGGTCCAATATGCGGAAGGTAATTCCATCTATTGAGGCTAAAGGGACCTGCCCTTCGAAAGCCCGAACCAACTCCGGGAAAGTAATTTCTCCTTCGCCGCGAACGATTGCGTCGATGAATGGAAACCGCGAAAGGGTAAGCTCATCTACACATGAAGCGTTATGTCCGCCAAAGGCTATTTTGAGCGCCGGGTCTAATTTCTTCAGTTCCCGAGCAATCCTGACGGCTGGAGGGTAGGTGGTGCACTGGACTGAAAAAGCTGCCAGATTGGGTCCGGACTGCAGGATATGCCTGGCGCATGCCCTGTAGATGTGTCTGTCCATGGGAAGTGCTTTGCGGCGAATATCGAGCGGAAAGTCGAATATTCTTACCCCGTGAGGGGAAGATTTCAGAACGGTGGCAAGGTTTATGAGCCCTAAAGGAGGCAGGTTGTACATCGGCTCGAAATAGAAGGGCGGGAAAACGAGAGCTATATTCATTGAATCTCCGTACGGAAAGGTGAAAGGCAAGAACGAAAATATTCTATCTCTAATGATTCGCACGAACAACTGCAATAAGGGTTGATTGAGGGATTGATGAATTGGGGAATTAGTGGTTTATGTATTGTGGAACCGGCGCGTAAGCTTTCGGGATAAAAAAGTGAAAGCCAGGAGGAGGGAGGGGGGCCTGGCTTTCGGGGAATAGGGTATTTATAGAAACCAACTCTTTGACAATTACAGTCTCCAACTTTTTATGCCGGGAGGCAATAAGGTGAAGACAGTAATCACAGGTAGTATGGTACAGTAGTTTTTTGCATAATGTCAAATAAAAAATGCATAATTTTTGCGATTTTGTACCCTTTTTTCAACAACCTGGATCACCCTTATGAGCCGGAACATTGTAAATACCGTTAGAAACCGCCGGTTGATTGCCGCGCACCGAGGAGCTCGCTCGCTTGCCCCGGAAAATACTCTGGCTGCGGCACGGGCAGCTCTTGGGGCCGGCGCCCGGATGTGGGAGATCGACCTGCGAATGAGCCGGGACGCGGAACTCGTGCTGCTCCACGATCATGACCTGAAGCGAACATCAGACGCGCAGAGCAAATTCCCGGGCCGAAGTCCCTGGCTCGTTGACGATTTCACTCTTGGTGAACTCAAATCCCTGGATTTTGGCTCCTGGTTTGCCAAAGCCGATCCGTTCGGGCAAATTGCGGCAGGTAAAATTTCCTCATCGGAGCTGGCCGGGTATTCAGGCCAACCGGCGACGACCCTCGATGAGGCCATCCTGTTCACGATTCTCAACGATTGGCTGTTGAACGTAGAGATCAAAGATTTGTCGGGACGGCCCGGCCATGAGTCGATAGTGCAAAAAGTTGTCAGCGTGGTCCGCTCGCTGGGCGCGGCTGAAAAAGTGCTTATTTCCTCTTTCAACCATTCTTATCTCAGGCTCGTCAGAACATTGGACGGCAATATCAGGACTGGAGTTCTTGTGGATAGTTTTCAAGCCGATCCGGTCGGATTGATGCTCGATCTGGACGCTTTTACCTTCAACCCGGGGTTGCGCGCCTTTAGGCCGTGGCAAATTCGCAGATTGAAGCAAAAGGGTTTCGGCGTGCTCGTCTGGGTCTTAAACAATCCATGGCTGGCCGGAGCGTTTTTTGCGATGGGGGCGGATGGAATTTTTACAGACTTTCCTCAGAAGTTTTCGCGAAGATGAGCGGCAGACTTTCTAGAACTTCGGTCGGGTCTGACGTCGGGATACAAGCACATATGACACGTTTCCAGAAGCTCGTAACACTGTTACGGCATAACATAATGTGTCATGCCGGCTCGGTACAGGGACGCTCGCTCTACACCGTGTCTCGGTTAGCTTATTCGTCGGGCTGAAGTTTGTTCTTGCGGGCGAGCCGCTGAGCGCATATAGACACCATATCGAGGCCGGCTTGTAACGCCGGCGTCGCCTGCGCGCCGGGTCGTTGGGGGCGCAAGCAAATCTGGAATCAATTTGGGAGAAGTATTATGAAGATAATCCAACTTAGCGTACAGGGATATCGCTCGCTTAAGGATGTTACCTGGGTGCCGGGTGACCTGAACGTGTTGATAGGCCCTAACGGCGCGGGTAAGTCAAATTTGCTGCGTTTGTTGGAACTTATTTCTTTTTCAGCGCAGGTGGGCCGGCTTGGCAAATACGTTCAGAACCTGGGGGGGATGGAACCCCTCGTCTGGGATGGCCTGGCCGAGTCCATCAAGTTTAAGTTCAAGGCGTCACCCGTGGACAAGACTAGGAGCGTTCAAAGAGATAGCTTGACATATATTCTCGAGATGGATCGACTGGGCAAGAGCAGTGCGTACCGTATTGGATATGAACTTCTGGCTAATTATCATAGTGTAGAAACTGGCAAAAGGGAGGGGCCATTAAAATTGCTTGAGAGGCAGGGGCTCAGTGCCAGGGTTTTTGATGAGAATGAAAGGGCTCTTATTGCCTCTGAGGAATCAGTGAGTGAGGAGGAGACGCTTCTTTCCCTGGCTGCGGGTCCGTTCACAGCAAATAGACATATTCCGCCCTTTCAGGCGCAAGTGGCCTCATGGTCTGTGTATCACGACCTGCACGTCAATCTGGATGCTCCAATCCGCCAGGCCGCAGTAACTCGAACAGAGAAAAGGGTTGATCCTGACGGGCAAAACCTCATCCCGGTCCTTCACACACTTTACACCGGAGATCGAGATTTCAAGAAAGACATAGACTCGGCCATGCGCGCCGCGTTTGGCGATGACTATGAAGAACTGATATTTGCCCCAGCAGCGGACCAAAGAATTCAGCTTCGTGTCCAATGGAAATCGCTGCGGAGAGCACAAACGGCTGCCGATCTTTCCGATGGAACACTGCGATTCCTATTTCTCCTCACAGTCCTTGCATCTCCGATGCTCGCGCCCGTCATTGCAATCGATGAGCCTGAGACGGGCCTGCATCCGTCCATGCTGCCGATAGTGGCGGAATACGCAGTTGACGCCTCACAAAGGGCTCAGGTTATCTTGACCACGCACTCACCCCAATTTCTTGACGCCTTTGGCGATACTATGCCTGTCACGACTGTAACCGAGTGCTCAGAGGGGAGAACCCAGCTCAGAACTCTCGACGGGGATGCCCTGAAGGAATGGTTAAAAGAGTATTCGCTTGGGTCCCTGTTTCTGTCCAGCGAATTGGAGGAGATGGAATGAAATTCGTCCTCTTCGTTGAGGGTCATACTGAGAAAAAGGCCCTCCCGGGTTTCTTCAAGCGATGGCTCGATCCCAAGCTCAATCAGCCAGTGGGCATACAGGTTGTACGCTTTGATGGTTGGTCCGAACTACTCAAGGACTCGCCTGTTAAAGCCGGAATGTACATAAAGAAAAAAGATGTCATTGCAGTGATTGCGCTCCTGGACCTTTACGGACCCACGATTTACGGCAATGCAGGTAAAGGCGCCTGCGAGTGTCATGATGAAGCAAAAAGAGAGATTGAGGCACGAGTTTGCTGTGAAGGATTCCACCAGTTCTTTGCAGTTCATGAAACGGAGGCCTGGCTCCTCAGCGATCCGGGGATCTTCCCGCCGGATATTAGATCGGCGTTC
>JBELAB010000231.1:0-5339 GCA_049509275.1 Syntrophobacteraceae bacterium
TGGGCGCCCGCTGCTGCGCCATATTTAGCAGCGAAGCTGCGAGGGGGTTCGCGGGGCAAATGTCCCCCCATCCTCCGAGCTTTTCAGCTTCTTTTGGTACTCACTTGAACGCAACTTGGTATGAGCAGATACGAGGTCTACATTCTTGACAACTCAATCTGAATAGGTAATTTTTGCCGGCAAATCCTGGCATATTGAGGAGGATTAAGGACAAAGAAATGAAGCGGCATTGGTCTCCGGTTTTGAATGAGATTACACCCCTGCTCATTCAAACTATCCTGAATGAGTACCAGTTATCCTGGAGGGGTGTCCACGGCATCACCCATTGGGCGCGGGTCCTTGAGAATGGTTTGCGCCTGGCTTCACTCACCGGTGCTAAAACTCTGGTGGTGGCGTTCTTCGCCGTTTTTCACGATTCGCGGCGCACCAATGAAAGCCGCGATCCAGGTCACGGCCGGCGCGGAGCAGAGTTTGGTAAAATATTGAACGGCAAAGCATTCCATCTCTCTAACGATGATTTCACCCTGTTCGAAACCGCCTGCGCCTACCACACGGACAGACTGACCACCGGCGATGTCACCGTTCAAACTTGTTGGGATTCCGACCGGCTCGATTTAGGGCGTGTCGGCATCATACCTGACCCGAAGTATCTTTGCACTGCTGCGGCCAAACAACCGGAGCTTCTGAGTTGGGCCCATGAGCGCAGTTCCCTTCAATATGAGCCCGAAATATGCACGTACTGGGGTATCACCGGCAAACCTTGAATACGTGACATTTTTGTCTCGCCACCTTTGGGTGGACCACTTCCATTGATGCTGCCGGCCCGGAAGCGTGATGAACCCGCTAAAATGGCGAGAGCCGGGAAGGAAGGTGCCACAATTGGCCCTACTCGCGGCTCTCAGAGGAGGTATAAGTCCCTGGTTATATTGTCGGCAAAAGAACTGAATTTCTTAAATAAAATTAGCGGCAACGGCCGGGGACCCGGTGCCGATGCTTCCAGTATAAAATGAGGCAAATGGTTGTCAAAAATGTATCGTATGGCCTAAGAAAACGAAAAAACTCAAGGCCAGAATGTGCAGAATCCACCAGTTCAAAGAGAACATCTTGAATTTGTTCATGATTACCTCCACAGCCAATTGCTGAGAGCATACACGATGCTTACGGCCGCCAAATGAACGAGCCACCATCCTGTATTTGGATAACGATAAGTTACCCCCACTTTATTTCTGCCTGAGTCGTATCCAAAGAGTTCCAAATCAAAAAGGGCCTTTCCGATGAAGAACTTGGTCCACAGAACCATTATGTCCGGCAATGTCGTCTTGAGTACAATCGATTCGAGCGAGGCCGGCTGAGGCCAATGCATAAGAGAAAAGTGCGCCATCGCGACAGTGCCGACAATCACCAGAAAGCCGTTGAGGGTATATCCATAGCTGATAGTTTTCTTACTGGAGAAAAGCAGCGGCACAATTATGACGCTTAAAATGCCGGAAAGGAGTGGAAGAAAATTGGAGGTGTTATCGGACGCAGGGTGTATCCGCAGGTGCAGCATCAGCCCGCCAAGAGAAATGGCGATCAGTGCAAGAAGCAAAGTTGATTTTATATAGGTCCTGACGGTCATCTATCCCTCCTTTGATGTGCAAGTGCGCGTTCATTGCAAGAGCTCTGTAAAAGCGGCGAAAGCCGGACAGTCGATCACAAACGGCTTGCAGATTTCAGCCGGCAGGCATATTCCCCGTTTTGAGCCGCTTTAGATCCGGTTTTTCCAAGAGGATAAAGTTCCAAAAGATCCCGAGGGCCCTGAATCGCTCCTTCCCAAACTGAACCTCATAAGTGCTGAACAGGATGTAGTCGGTTCTGACGGTTTGGCTGCTCATCACACTTCCCGCTACACTACCCAGAATCGCGCCCAGGAACTGGTTTTGAGGGTCTTTAATTTTTTTCAGAGATTCCTTTATGACGTACTGGCGGACATAGCTGCTGAGATCATCCATGGAGGGGTTCGTGTAGACCATCAGGCTAACCAGAGCCAGCAAAGCTGCTATAATTACTAAGGATTTCATGCTTTTTCCCCAATACTTATCCGCTCAACCATTCAACTGTCCTGCAAACAATCAGTTCATATATTTCAGTGGGATTTATTGCGTAAGATTTTGGCACATGAAATGAGTGAGCAGCGCCTTCAATAACCTCGAGTTCCCACGGCGCAGTCAGCTTTGACAGTACTTGTTTCAGGAGTTGCAGGTCACAAAGCTGATCCATGGTCCCGGCGAAAAAGAGCATTGGGGTTGCGATCTTATAGAGATGACCGTCTCGGAGCCGATCCTTCCTTCCAGGCGCATGAAGCGGATATCCAAGAAAGATCAGGCGTTCAACCGCAAGCATCCCTTCTGCCGCCAATTGCGATGCAATCCTTGCTCCCAAAGATTTTCCCGCTGCCGCTATATGCTTTGGCCGGTATTCAGGATGTTCGACGAGAAACCGATACGCACCCAGCCATGCGCGATACAACACATCCTGGCTGTCCGGGCTCTTCCTACCCTTTTCCCGATAAAGAAAATTGAATCGTAAAACCAGATACCCCTCTTTTGCCAGTCCATCAGCCAAAAATGAGAGCATAGGGTGATTCATGTCATTTCCGGCGCCGTGCGCTAAAATGATCCCGGTGTCCGTGCCGGAATCGGGTACGGAGAGAATCCCTGAGACTGTCTCGGCTTCGGTAATCGGGATGGTTACCATCTCATTTCTCATCGGAAGGTTCTCCTTTAACGGCAGATACACTTCAGGGCTGTTACTGCCGCCGCTGTTTTGGGGTCGTTCTCTTCTGGGCTTTATCCGCTATTTGCTATATTATATGACAGTGACAATCACCAGTGCTATTTCGCTTCCCCAGAAAGAAGAGGAGAGCATGCGTGCAAAATCTTTCCAATTCCATAAAAACAGCAGGGGACGTTATTGTCCCCGGTTCGGATCGACAGATCGCCGGAGCGGCTTGTGGGAGCCACCTCAAATTAATTGGACCCAAGGAACTGTCCGGGATGGACCAGGAGTGATGAATGAATCGGGTTGCCTTTGTGAAGACGGACGACAGGTCGCGGGGTGTGACGGCATCGATTGCCGGTTTGGAAATCAATCCGGTCAAAGGGAAAGATGTCCTGATCAAGCCCAACTTCAACACAGCGGACCCGTGTCCAGGCTCAACTCACAACGACACCTTAGTCGCCTTGATTGATAAGCTTTGGGAAATGGGCGCAAAGTCCATCAGTTTGGGGGAGCGGAGCTATCCGCCAACCATTCGGGTCATGACGGAAAAGGAGATCATTCCACTCATACAGCAAAGAGATGTTCGGATCATCGACTTCGATGACCTCGGCAAATCAGACTGGATTGAGTTCAAGCCAAAAAACAGTCACTGGCCGAATGGGTTTCGAATAGCCCGGCCCATCCTCGAAACAGAGTGCCTGGTTTCCACATGCTGTTTGAAAACCCACCAGTTCGGCGGCGTATTTACTATGTCTCTCAAATTGCATGTCGGAGTCGTTCCGACTTCCAGGCATGGATTTAATTACATGAGCGATCTCCACGGTTCCCCGCATCAGCGCAAGATGATCGCTGAGATCAATGCACCGTTTGAACCGAAGCTCGTCGTCCTGGATGGGATCGATGCTTTTATCGACGGCGGCCCTATGAGCGGGAAACGAGCCGGAGGAGACGTGTTTTTAGCCTCAACCGACAGGGTGGCAATTGACGCTGTGGGAGTGGCGGTACTCAAGGTACTTGGCAGCAATCCTGCGATCATGAACAGGAGGATATTCGACCAGGAGCAGATTTCGCGGGCGGTCGAGCTTGGCCTGGGGGCCGCGTCGCCTTCTGAAATCGATCTGTTCCCGGTTGACGAGCAAAGCCGGCAATACTGTGCAAGTGTTCAAAAGATGCTTCACGCAGATTGAGATTGAATGACAGGAGGTTCATCTATGAGCATGCTCTTTTCCCGATTCCGTCTGAGGGAAATCGAATTCGGAAATCGAATATTCGTATCTCCAATGTGTCAGTATTCCAGCCAGGACGGGATGCCCAATGATTGGCATCTGGTCCACCTCGGCAGCCGCGCTGTTGGAGGAGCTTCCCTCGTTATGGTTGAGGCTACAGCAGTTTCCCCCGAGGGACGTATCTCGCCATATGATTCCGGTCTGTGGTCTTCTGACCACGGGAAGGCATTCAGTCGTATAGCAGCCTTCATAAAAAGCCAGGGGGCAGTTCCGGGCATGCAACTCGCGCACGCCGGGCGCAAAGCATCAACGGATATTCCCTGGCGGGGAGATAGCCCGTTGGATGAGAGCGCAGGGGGATGGCAACCGATAGCTCCCAGCCCGATTCCTTTCGACGAGCGTTCCCCGGTTCCGCGAGAGATGTGCAGCAAGGACATCGAAGATATACTGACGCAGTTTCAGGCCGCTGCCCGCTTTAGCCTCGAGGCCGGGTTCGAGGTACTCGAAATCCATATGGCCCACGGCTATCTCCTGCACGAGTTTCTCTCGCCGCTATCGAATAAACGTACCGACGAATTTGGCGGGACTTTCGAGAATCGTATCAGTCTTCCCCTGAGGGTAGCAGAAGTTGTGCGCGCAGTCTGGCCTTCCCGCCTGCCTGTTTTCGTGCGAATCTCCTGTACTGATTGGGTCGAAGGTGGGTGGGATTTAGCCCAATCCGTCGAACTCTGCCGGAAGCTAAAGGAAGTTGGGGTCGACCTGATCGATTGTTCGAGCGGCGCCCTGGTTCCCTATGCGAAAATCCCGGCCGGCCCCGGATTCCAGGTTCCCTTTGCGGCTGCCATTCGAAAAGAAGTCGGCATGCCTACAGGCGCTGTCGGCTTTATAACGCAACCGGTACAGGCGGAACAGATTATAGCCACGGGGCAGGCAGATGTCATACTGATGGCGAGAGAGATGCTGCGCCAGCCATACTGGCCTCTCCAGGCGGCATACGTATTGCGCGCCGATATAGTCTGGCCAAACCAATACCTGCGCGCCAAACCGCATTAGCTCCTACGGCCGGACTATTCTCCATATATGGCTATTGTTCGCTTCCGGCGTTGATCGGTTCACTTGTTTCCCCACTCATCTCCCCTTGGAACAGACTGGCAACGACGCCCGGAAGCTCATCTCTTGTCCTCACAATCCGACTGGACTTTCAGAGACAGACCCTCTCTTGGTCCCGTTGTGTTGTAAATTCAATAAGTTATAACTTGATCCATGTAGAACCTATCTCGACTGGCCTTGTTTTGTGCCATAAGGGTTTAAAAAATCACAGGGAACTGTTATTTTTAGCTTGACATGTAGAAC
>JBELAB010000232.1:0-5326 GCA_049509275.1 Syntrophobacteraceae bacterium
GGCGGGTACTATGAGCTCACAAACACGGGAAACAGCGTAACGACGCTCTCAGCCAACACCGGGACCGTCAACTTCGCAAGTTCAGGCGGTTTTGGCGTGAGCGGGATCGCCACGACTTCCGATACAACACTCACGAGCAACGGGACCGTAACTCAGAGCGGCCCAATCACCGCGAGCACCATCAATCTCACGGGTTCGGGCAGCTTCACGCTTGCAGACCTCACAAACGCCGTTGGCACCCTCACTGCAGGAAGTGCCGCCGCAGGTCTGGGGAGCCTCGACTACGAACAATCGGGCAGCCCCATCCTCAATACGAACGGCATCTATGTGTCCGGCGGCGCCACGACGATAAGGGCCGATGGCGGCATCGCCATTGGAGGGACCGGCATAACCGATTCCGGCCAGACCGTTACCCTCACGAGCAACGGGACCGTAAGCCAGACCGCTCCGATCACCGCAGGCGGGCTTGCGCTCCTGGGGGCCGGCGGCGACTATGAGCTCACAAACCCGGGCAACAGCGTAACGACGCTCGCAGCAGACCCCGGGACCGTCAATTTCGCAAATTCCGGCGATTTGACGGTCGGCCAGGCCGGCGGCGTAAGCGGCATCACCACGACTTCCGGCACGACACTTATGGCGGGGGGCAATATCACCCTGGACAGCGGAGTCACTGCAAACGGGATCATCCTGGCGGCATCCGGAAACTTCATCAACAATTACTCGGCGAATGCTCTAAACGCGGGAAGCGGAAACTGGCTGGTCTACTCGACCGATCCCCGCCTGAACAGCCTTAATGGCCTTGTCCCCAATTTCATTCAGTACAACGCTCTCTATCCCGCCGCCGCGCAGGGTTCAGGCAACGGTTTGCTCTATTCTCTGGCCCCGGTTGTCGATGTCTCGCTCACAGGCACGGTCTCCAAAGTCTATGACGCAACCACAACCGCAACGCTCGCCACGGCCAACTACAGTTACAGCGGGGTGATCGGGGGCGACAGCGTCAATTTGTATCTGCCGGCCTCGGGCGTCTCCAATGACAAGAACGTTGGAACGGACAAGCAGGTTTCGGTATCGGGGATCAGTATCGTCAGCGCATCGAACAACGGTATTACCGTTTACGGCTATCAACTTGCGTCCGGTTCGATTTCAGGAGGTGTGGAGACCATCACTCCGGCCAGTCTCACTACGTCGGGGGCAACGGCGGCAAACAAAGTCTACGACGCGACCACCGCGGCAACGATATCCGGTGAGACACTCGTGGGCGTTTTGGGCTCCGACAGCGTTACGGTGAGCGGAGGCGGCTCTTTCGCCGATAAGAACGTGGGGAGCCGCAAGGTCGTCACGGCCGACCTGGTCCTTGGCGGCGCCGATGCCGGAAATTATACTGTTACACAGCCGACCGGGCTTTTTGCCGGCATAACTCCGGCCAGTCTCCTGATTGCCGCGGTCCCCGACACGAAGGTATACGACACGACCACGAAATCCAGCGCCATCCCATCGGTTAGCGGCATCAAAGGGAGCGATACCGTCAGCAACCTCAGCGAAGTTTTCGATTCGCCCTCCGTTGGCAGCAGGATCCTGTCGGTCAACAGCTACACCGTTAACGACGGCAACAGCGGCAATAACTACAACGTCACAACGACCACTGCAATGGGAACGATCACCGTTCAGGCTACAACTACCGGTCCGAATATTCAGGCCAGCCAGGCCAGCACCCAGGCTACTGGCAACGGGACCGGCAGCACCACCGGCAATCCGTCCACAGCCACATCGGGCGAGGGTTCTACAGGTCTTGCCTCACAGATCGTAGCGGCAAGCAACTACAGCCAGCAGGGGGTCGAGGACCAAAAGAACGGCGACTTCGGAGGCGCCGTCGTGAACTTCAGGCAGGCTACGGATATATTGCTCCAGAATGGGTCCCTGCCCCAGGCCCTCGAAGCCGTCGCGCTGATGAAAACGGCCGAGCTTCAGGATTATTTTCAGGATGCGGCGATTACGGGCGACCAGACACATAAGACCCGCCTGAAGGACCTGCCGAAAGATACGGCCGTCGTCTATACACTCATCTTCCCCAAGCGCATGGACCTCATCCTGGGCGCGCGCTCCGGGACCAAAAAGTTTTCGGTTCCAATCGATGCGGCGACCCTTTCGCAGGATATCAACAGGCTTCGGGCGAGCTTGCAGAGGCGATCGAGATGGGACTACCTTGCCGAGGCCCAGAGGTTCTACAACCTGATAATAAGCCCGCTGGAGCTGGAACTGAACGTAAACGCGATCAATACCGTCATATTCATACCCGACGGTGCGTTGCGCACCGTGCCCTTTGCGGCCCTCTACGACGGGAGCCGTTTTCTGATCGAAAAATATGCCGTGGTGGTCACACCAAGCCTCAATCTGACCGACCCCCGCTCGATTCCGCGAAAGGACACGCGAGTGTTCTCGGCCGGGCTTACCGAATCCGTTCAGGGCTTTGCTCCCCTGTCCAACGTTGGGGACGAGCTTGACGGTATCCAGGGCCTGTACCGGGCAGACCGGTTGGAAAACAGCACTTTCATAGAGGGCAAAGTTCGAGAAGACCTCAAGGACAATCCCTACTCCATCGTGCATATCGCCACACATGGGAATTTTGCGCCGAAGGCATCGGACACATTCCTGCTCGCCTGGGACGGGAAAATAGATATGAACCAGTTGGACAGTCTCATGAAACAGTCGCAAAAGCCGGTAGATCTGCTTTGCCTGAGCGCGTGCGAAACAGCGGCCGGAGACGAAAGGGCGGCCCTCGGGTTGGCGGGCGTTGCCGTAAAGGCGGGGGCAAGGAGCGCTTTTGCCACCCTGTGGAGCGTCAGCGACCAGGCTTCCTCTGAGCTGGTGCTGGAGTTTTACAGGCAGTTGAAAAATCCCGGCGTGACCAAGGCTGAAGCGCTTCAGGCAGCGCAACTGATGCTGCTCGACGATCCGCGCTACCGCCATCCCTACTACTGGTCGCCGTTCCTGCTGATCGGCAACTGGCTGTAAGGGACATGCGCAGTGTCAACCAGGGGATTAACAGAAGTGCCAGGGTCCCGATTGAAATTTCTGAAATCCAACGCGATTATCGGGTTGGTCATATGTGCCCTTGTGTGCGCGGGCGTTTGGCTCGCGCGCCGAGCAGGAGCCCTCGAATCGAGCGAGTTCGCGGTCTATGGCTGCTACCTTCAACGCCAGTCCCCGATGTCGATTCCGGACAACCGCATCGTTCTGGTCACCATTTCGGAATCCGATATCTCACAATTGAAAAGCTGGCCCCTTAACGACGGGCTTTTTGCAAAAATGATCGAGAACCTCCTGGCGCACGGTCCGCGGGTAGTCGGTGTGGACATATTCCGCAACATAGAGGTGCCGCCCGGAAGCGACAAGCTGAAGGAGCTGTTTTCAAAAGATATTCCGGTCGTTTCGGTCATGAAGTTCGGCGACGAGATATCTCCGGGAGTGGATGCCCCGTTCATGGTAAAGGACAATAGCCTGGTAGGATTTGGAGA
This sequence comes from Syntrophobacteraceae bacterium, assembly GCA_049509275.1. Classification (GTDB taxonomy): domain Bacteria; phylum Desulfobacterota; class Syntrophobacteria; order Syntrophobacterales; family Syntrophobacteraceae; genus SbD1. Next base: position 3,516 of record JBELAB010000232.1, read on the forward strand.
CGCGCTGGTCGATTCCGGCGGCATTACGCGGCGCGGTCTGCTCTTTATGGATAACGGCAAGGTGTCGAGCAGTTCTTTCTCTCTGCTGCTGGCCACGGTTTACCTGCAAGAGGAGGGAATCCGGGCGTTGCCCGACCCGGCAAATCCGCAGTTAATGAAGCTTGGAAAGACCACCTTCGCACCTCTGGAATCGGATGCGGGCGCCTACGTCGGCATGGATTCAAGAGGGTATCAGTTTCTTCTGAACTTCGCCGGTATAAAGGCAGGATTCGCATCGATACCGCTTTGCCAGGTCCTGGCGGGCAACTTTGCCGACGAGGCCGTACGCGGCAAGATCGTTATCATCGGCGCGACGGCGGAAAGCCTGAGGGACTTTTTTTTCGTGCCGTTCACCAGGTCTGCCGAACAGGGGCAGAGGGTATGGGGAGTCGAGTTGCGCGCCACCGTGGTGAGCCAGTTGCTCCATGCCGCTATCGAAGGTCAGGAGCCCATGGGGTACTGGCCGGAACGGGCCGGTCTGGGATGGACAATAATGTGGGGTCTAATTGGCTACCTTATCTGCCTGAAGGTCCCGTCGTTTCGACGTTTTGCGATCCTGCTCCTTCTCCTTCCGGTCTTGCTGGCCGGTATTACCTTCCTGATGTTTATCGACGGAGTGTGGGTGCCGGTGATTCCTCCTTTTTTGGCGTTTGCGGCGTCGGCCGATTTCTTCAGGTTATACCTGCTTTCGGTGGAAAGGCGCCAGAGGGCCCAGTTGATGCGGCTTTTCGAAAGCTGTGTATCCAAAGACATTGCCAAGACCATATGGTCGCAAAGGCAGCAGTTTATGGAAGGGGGTCTGCCTCGGCCGCAAAATTTGACTGCCACGGTCCTGTTTACGGATTTGCAGGGTTTTTCAACCATTTCCGAGCGGTTCGGGGACCCGGGACACCTAATGAACTGGCTGAACGAGTATATGGAGGCTATGACCTGCACGGTCACCGACAACGGCGGAGTGATCAATAAATATATCGGTGACGCCGTTATGGCCATTTTCGGCGTCCCGGTGGCCCGCACAGACGAGAAGGGAATTTCGGAGGACGCCGTCAACGCAGTGCGTTGCGCCATGGAGATGGGGAATCGCCTTGAAGATCTCAACATACGATGGGAAGATCAGCAGCGTCCGACAGTCAGGATGCGCGTTGGGATCTTTACCGGACCGCTGGTGGTGGGCTGTATAGGCAGCAAACACCGGCTCGAGTACACCGTTACCGGAGACTCCGTCAATGTCGCCTCGCGCCTGGAGAGTTTCGATAAGACACTGGACGCCGGAAACACATGCCGGATTCTCATCGGAAAGAGCACGTGGGAATACGCTCGAAAGCAGTTCATGTGCAGGGGGCTGGGAGAGGGGATGTTGAAGGGAAAAGATCAACGTATCGAGATTTACCAGGTTCTTGGGAAATTGACTGAAAATGAGGCCGCTGTGCCGCAGATCGACGCCGGAGCGTCTGTCACCGGTTAAATGCAGCCTGCGCTTTCGACTCGTAAAGGGAAAAGAGGATCTATGCGAAAACGGTTTTTAACTTTGACATGCTTGGTTCTTGCCGCTGCCTTTGCTGTTGTGGACTGCCCGTCTTCAGCCCTTTCGGAGGAAAACGACGAGAATAAACCAGTGGCCCTCGTATATACGCCACCGCTGCGCGGCGCCCCGGCAGGAGGGGGGCGTATTGCAGCGGCCGTGCGCGGGGATCAGGCTGATAATCCGACCGTTGTCGTTCTTGCCCCAAACGATGTCGGGGCCGTCTCAAACCCGCAGCCTGTGCTCTACT
>JBELAB010000233.1:0-5323 GCA_049509275.1 Syntrophobacteraceae bacterium
GAAAATGGGATGAAGAGATGTTCGGTATTTGCACTCTTGCTGCTCGTGCTGCTGCCGGCTCTTGTTGCCGCACAGCAGACCAATCGGCAGCCTGCCGTTCCAAGCCATTCTCCGACTGCAAGCGTCGCCGGGACTACTTGGGCTGGTAAAGACTCCGATGGCGATTACTACGAATACCATTTCCAAGCAGATGGCGCCTTGCACTACAAGTCTCCGGGCGGTTTCTATAAGAACGGCACCTGGGAACAGGATGGAGATGCGATCTACATGGAAACAAATAAAAAATTCTCCGAACGGCAGGGTCGAATCTCCGGCACACGTATGGAAGGCAAAGCCTGGAACATCAAGGGCCAAAAGTGGACCTGGGCAGCAGACAAGAAATAGTTCACTAAAATGGAGCTATGAAACAGGTCTGTTGACCGCGCCCATTGGAACTTCCCCATTCAGGCCCTGGATAATGTTTCGTGCTGCCTCCATGGCGATCTCACGACGAACGGAATCCACAGCAGATCCGAGATGCGGAGTGAAGAAAGTATTCTCCATGTTCCGGATGAGATACGGGGATATGGCGGATGGCCGATCGGTTCTTGCCCAGTCTTCCATTTCGAAAACATCGGCCGCGTATCCTGCAATTTGTCCGCACTGCAGCGCATCGGCTACATCCTCTTCATTTACCACCGACCCACGGCAGACATTTATGAGAAATGCTCCCCTTTTCATGAGTAAGAGGGTCTTCCGATTAATAAGATAGAAAGTCGAACGCCGCAGAGGCACGAGCGGAAATACAAAGTCACTGTTCCGAAGCAGTTCCTCCAGCGAGACTTTCCGGACGCCAATCTCCTCTTCCTCGGATGAAGGCAGCGGGACGATATCAGAATATAGGACATTCACGTCAAAACCCTTCAGGCGCCTGGCCAATGCTTTTCCAACGGCCCCAAGTCCGATGATCCCGCAGATCGCTCCGCTAAGCCCGGTTCCATAGAGCTGCGGTCTCCAGCCGGCAAACTGTCCGGTTCGCACCAACCGATCTCCCTCCGGCATCCTTCGCGTCAGGCCCAACAGTAAACCGATTGCCAGTTCCGCTGTAGGAACCGTCAGGAGATCGTGAACAATGGTAAACCAGATACCCCGCCGGGTGCAGGCATCAACATCGAAGTTATCGTAGCCCTTTAGCGCCGCAGCCACAACCTTCAGATTCGGACAAGCGGAGAGAAACTCATCATCCAAGCTGTCCGGCATGAATACCATTATTGCGTGCGCCCCCTCCGTTCTTTCCGTAATTACTCCTCGAGGGAGCGTGAGCCTGGTCTGGTTCAGCAGGAGCTCACACGAACTTCCGAGGTAATCCGCAACCTCGTCATGTATCCAATGCGTCACAACTACACGTGGTTTCATTGCGCTTCTCCAGCCTTGAAATTACTCGAATCTTTTTCGAAGACGCGACCCCAGGGTATCCACCACGGTAACCATCAACAGGATTACCAAAAGAATTGCAGAGACTTCCCTATACTGCATGATACGAAGCGATGCGACAAGTTGAAATCCGATTCCGCCCGCGCCTATCATGCCCATAACCGTGGAAGCCCTGAAGTTATATTCCCATCGGTAAATGGAGACGTCCATCATCTGGGGGAGAACTTGGGGGAGCACGCCGTGCAGAATCACCTGAATTTTGTCTGCCCCGGCGGCCCTGACCGCCTCGACCGGCTCGATGGCCGCGTGCTCGATCGCCTCGGCAAAGAATTTGCCGACCATTCCTACTGAATGCAGTCCCAGCGCCAGGACACCCGGCAACGGACCAAACCCCACAGCCGCCACGAAGATGATGCCCATTATCAATTCGGGGATGGAGCGCAGTGCATTCAGAACCCATCTCGATACCTGATATAAAATCGGATGGGGGCTGGTGTTCCGGGCTGCACAAACTGCAATGGGCAGGGAAAAGCAAATGGCAAGGGCAGTTCCCGCGATGCTCATTGCAAGCGTGTCAAAAATCGGCCTTACCCAACTCCAGGCATCACTGAAATCGGGTGGAATGCTCTCCACTATCAGTTGGAATATACTGGGGATCCCATCCTTAAGGCGGGGACCGTCCAGTAGACCTACATAATGGAAACAGATGACTATGATCACAACGATCACCGCCATCTGCAAAGCTTTAGAGCACCAACTTCTACGGAGCCCGCTGATTAGCTTATCAAAATCATTTTCCTGCACGCAGTTTTCAGCCATTATTGCGGGTCTGTAGCCGCACTTTAACGCCGTTGCTCGATCACATCTTGGCAAGGTCGAGATTCAACACCTTACTTAGATCGCGAACAATATCGTAGTCCTTGTCGCTCATTGGACCAAAGCCCGTTGCACCTTTAAAACCCTTCAGAACCTCAGGATCTTTCATGTCCAGGAAAGCTGAGCAGATTCTCTTTTTGAGTTCGGGGTCGAGGTTCGAGCGCATTGCCCATGGATATTGAGGAAAGGACTTCGATACCGCTATCACCTTTACTTTGGCAGGGTCGATCATGCCTTTTTCTACCAGAGATTCGAAAATGATCTTGCTGAGGCCTCCGGCCTGAGCCTTTCCATTTTGCACGGTCAAGGCTACCGCGTCGTGGGCGCCCAGGAAATGTTCGTTGTAGTCCTTGCCGTGAATAAGGCCCTTTTCTGCAAGCATCGATTTGGGGATAAGATGACTCGATGTCGAGGCCGTATCGCCATACGCCATGTCCTTGCCTGCAATGTCTTCAAGGCTGTTGATCCCCGCATTTACATTGGCGATAATTACCGCATTGTATGTCGTATTTCCCTTTTCGCTCAGGCACGCAAAAGCTTCGATATCGCTTTTGCTCTTTGCCAGCACATACGACAGAGGGCCGAAGTACCCGAGATCCAACCGGCCGTGCCGCATGGCCTCGATCATCGACGAATAATCCGTGGTGACCACGAGTTCAATTTTTTTCCCAAGCTGCTTTTCCAAATACAGTTTAAGATTCTCATTTTTCTTGATGATAGTGGATGCATTCTCATCCGGCAAAAGCGCAACCTTAAGGATGGCCGGATCGGGGTCTCCCGAAGCGAGCACAATTCCCGCAAAGGTTGCCAGGATCATGAATACTGCAAGATAACTCCACCTTTTCATAAAAATCCCCCAACACTCTGGACTTGTATTAAACATTATGCCGCAAGGGCGCCGCTCCGGTATATTTCGCCCAGTAACTTCCCGCGGAGCATATCCGGACGGCCGTCAAAAACTATTCTGCCTCCGGACAGGGCAACGATCCTGTCCGCGTAAGTTTTTGCAAACTCAAGCTGATGAAGGCTAACGACAACGGGTATTCTATCTTCCCGGCATATTGAGAGCAGAAGAGAGAGGATGATGTTTGCAGTTCCCGGATCGAGGCTGGCAACAGGTTCGTCGGCAAGTATGATTTTTGGCTGTTGTGCCAAAGCTCTCGCTATACCCACCCGTTGCTGCTGGCCACCGCTGAGCTTGTCCACCCGCTCGAATGCCTTATCGACTAACCCGACTCTTTCGAGGCACTCAAGAGCCAGCCTCTGCTCAACCCTTGGCAATGGGAATAGGCCTCTTAGCCTGCCGTGGAAAGCCACGCGACCCATAAGAACATTCTTGAAAGCGTTATACCGGCCTATAAGCTGGTGCTGCTGAAAAATCATCGCCGTTCGCCTTCGGTGTTCCCCGATGATTTTGGCATTGTTCAACTCGCCAAGACCTTCTACCTCGATCGTTCCGGAGGTCGGCCTGTTGAGGCAATTCAGGCTGCGAAGCAGGGTCGTTTTGCCGGCGCCCGATTGCCCCAGGAGCACAGTGATTTGGGCTGCTCGGAAAGTGATTGACACGGGTTGCAGGCCGGTGAACCCATTGGGGTAGGTTACCGAAACCTGTTTCAGCCGTAACATGGAAACCTCCTCGATCAATGCACAAGCCCATGAGACAGAAGTTTTTCAGTCTACAATTGAATTGTGACAACGCTATCTCCAAATGATGACATTTCTGTTGTCCGGTTTATAAGGCAGTTGCACGAGGGCTTGATTTCTTTCGGGCAAAAGACCCGCAGTCAGGCAGAAAATCGTGAACTGACCGTCGAGCGTTTCATCGAACTTCAGCGCAATGCGGTAAAACAGGCTCCGACAAGAAAGAGGACACGAATCAGCAAGGGGGCCAACTCCGCCGCATGGAGGAGAGAAAGCAACATAGTATCCAGAAGCGGGGGAGATCGAGAACGGTCCCCGTCGAGGATTAAACTTGCCTGACCGGGGCAAGAGATGTAAAGGAGAATGGTTTGTGTGCAGCCAATCTTCAAAATGTTTCCTGAATTTCATTCGGAGAGAGGGCAAAAACATTCAGAAAAGAATAATATCGTTTTATTACACTGTAACCCGTATGTTACAAGCTAAGATCGGAAGTTAACCGGAGAGCAATGATATGTTTTGTAGTTTTTCAACACTCTGCTGAGATCCTCTTCAGCCAGAATCATGGAGGCTAACATGAACACTAAAGCCGACATCACCTCGTCCAGTACCAAGAAAGAACTACTTGACGCATACAACAGTCTTCTCAAAGTCCTTGAAACCCGTGCACAAACGGAGCTCAAGCCGGAGAAAACAAAGGCTGAACGGGAAAAGCAAGAGATTTTACAAACGACTGACACGCTCACGACAGACAAGGTGATCAAAACGGTAAACGAGCTGAAGAGCGAAACCAGTAAGGCTTTGACTGATATTGCCGTCAAACTCGAGGGAGAAACCGAACGATACAATAAGCTCAAAAGAGCGATCGAGATAAAGGAGGCCGAACTACAGGAACTTTTCGAAATAGAAAAATCCGCTTTCACGCTGGCCGCTCTTCTAGAAGCGCAAAAACAGCAGAGAGTTGTGTTCGATAACGAAATGGCACGGCGCAAAGAAGTGCTTGAACTGGAGATAAACCAGACGAAGGCCGACTTGGAAAATCAGAAGAAACAACATGCCGAAGAGATGAAGGACCACAAAGAACAGGAGGACAAGAGACGGCGGCGTGAAAAGGAGGAATACGATTATAAGTTCGAGCGCGAAAAGGATCAGAAGATCAATAAGCTCACCGATGAAATCAATAAGCTTGATAAGGAACTTCAGGAAAAGCGGGAAGAATTTGATAAACAAACAAAAGGCAAGGAAATTGAGATCCAGGAGCGGGAACAGGCGGTAGCGGAACGCGAGAAGGTGATGAATGCTTTGCAGGCTAAAGTGGACGTCTTTCCGAGGGAGATCGAAAGAGCTGTCGACAAAGCGGTCCAGGAAGTAACCATGAAGCTCACTGCTGAGGCGT
>JBELAB010000234.1:0-5313 GCA_049509275.1 Syntrophobacteraceae bacterium
ACAGCGCTCACGGCATTTTCCCCGATAGACCCGGCCGCCTCGATAGCCCCTTTTACAGCGGCCTTGGCGACCTCATTTGTGTTTCCGCCGATCTGTCCGGCGGCCTCCACGATTCCGTCAACCGTTCTTCTGGCAACAACGGCGACGTCCGCCCCGACATCGGCGGCCCCCTTCACGGCGTCTCTGGCAGTCTGGGCGGCGGTGCCCACCACGTCGCCTCCGACCTCGCTAACGCCGATGATTATCCCCTTTGCTATACTTTTGGATGCGTCCAGAAGACCAGAGCCGGCTTGCTGCGCAGCCGCAATCGTTCCTTTGACAACGTCGCCCGCCACTCCAAGCGCCTCGTTTGCAACTGCCCCGGTCGCATTTATAGTGTCCGAGACCGTCTTTCGCGCCAGATCCACCAACCCGGCCTCGACCTGGTTAATTATCTCAAAGCCGTTGATTATGCCATCCTTGACCGTTTTTTGAACGCCCTCGTTGCCTTTAGCAGAAGCGTCCTGTGCTGAAGCAGATTCGTTCTTTTTCATTTTCATCTCCCCTGTTTTCCCGGCCCCACCCGGCGCTCATTCAGGGGAAGGGCCTGAGAACGCAATGAAAATCCCCTGCCGGAATAGCGCGCACCGGACCGCAGATAGTATTCCCCATGCTTATTCGGCCATTGTTCCGAGAACTTTTCACCCCTGGTCTTTCCGAAGTGCTGCGGTAAATGAGTGCTTTAGTAAGCGTCTGAGCCGGACTCGGCACCCGAGACCGGTGTAGAGGTCTGCTGGCGCCTTTGTTGAGCGAGTTCCGCATGAGCTTCCGCAGCCAGGTCCTCCACCGATTCCTTTGCCTCGGCAATCAGCTCTGTGGTTCTTTCAAACAGGAGTATGGCGCTCTTTATCGATGCCTTTGCCACCGGCCTCACCCCGGCTGCCACCGCCGGAGCGATCGCAGGCGCCAGGATCAGTACTCCGAGGCCAATTGCCAAACCTGTTCCGATCTTTAAGCCATTGTCAAAAAACGCCATTCACCACCCCCTGAATTACTTGCGCAAGCAGGCCCAACTTAAGCGGAACTGCAACGCGCCCATACGCATATTGAAAATATATACCTTGATAAAATTCTGTTTACACAATGAAACAGGCCGCTATTCACCGGCGGTCGGCCCTTCCTGCGCGCATTTGTCCTCCGGACTATGAAGCTTAACGTAGGACTCAAATGCGAAGTAGGCAAGCAGATACCAAGGCGCACTGCCGATCTGAAGGCCCTGCCTGGCGAGTTGCAAAACGGCAAGCGCACCGAATCCGAGCGGTACCAGCAGCTTTAAATCCAGAAGGTCTCGGGTCCCCGAACTCAGATGTTTCTCGAGGTCTGAAATCGCATCGGCCAGCGACATTGCAGAGGTTTCGACACCTGCTGCCGCCATCAATATGACGCCCATATCCTGCAGCCTGGACTTGATATCTTCGAGCGCCTCTTCCTTGTGGTGGACTATGATGGTGCCTGTATTTAAATTGGCCAGGACGCTGCTGACCTGCGGAGATGCTTCGAGTACCCTGGCAATCCGGGCCATTTCATTTGGATGACGCCTTTTGCTCGACAGCCTGATCCGGGTGCGCCTCCCAGTGCTTGACACAATTTGTGTATGGTCAGCCATGAGGACTCAAGTCCTGTATTATAGAAAATCCGGAAAAAGATAAATCCTTTACTACGATAGGTTGCCGGTTGTGTGGTGTCAAGGTAATTTCCGGGACATGATATTCCACGTAAAGGGCCGGTCAAAAATAGCGGAGGAGACCGGACAAATTTGACGCGCCCATGTTTTTGCTTGCAAATGGGCGGGCGGCTTTCAGCCGCACAATGCCGCCTGAATTGAGCGAATGTCCCAGCCCGGATGGGCGGCGGCCGCAAGGATCACTGGACCTGCGCACGCATTTTCTCAGAGAATCAGCCCTGAAAAAAATGTCAATGCTTGGACTTGCCGGCTCATTTAAAGGAATTACAATTTAATTAATCCTCCCTTCCTATTCACGGGGGAGGGAGAAATAATGTCAAACACAGCCGGTTGCCTTAAGCAGGCAGCCGGCTTCCTTTATTCATGTGCAGGCTTAACAAATAACAAGACAACACTGAGTTTTAAACCACTACAAATCTCATCCTCGTATGATAGACCTGCATACATCGCTCAATTCGTTTACATCGCCTTGAACGAAGTCGCCAAAGCCAGGGGATCAGGCTGGGTCGACTTTAAGTGGCCAAAACCGGGAGAAAAAACACCTTCCCTGAAGGTGGGCTGCGTAAAACCGGTCGAGGTTGAAGGGGAGGAACTCGCAGTCGGCTGCGGCATATACGGTATGTGTCCTTAAGAGGTTCAGAAACTCCTAAAATGATTTCAGCGCCGGTCCGGGTGGGTTCCTTTTTGGTGTCCAGCCGGAAACCGCCGGTGTTCCATCAGGAGATTCCGGCTGGGCACTATTTAGCCGAGCCTTCACCCTCCACGCACAAAATCGAAACTTTTCTCATCTGCAGTTCGAACAAGACGCCCTCCATATCTCCCGGCGTTGCGGCGAGCCGTCCAATGTCATGTATGACCAGACGCGCTACCCGGTCCCGCTCGACGTCCCTGAACAAATCACTCCTGCTCGTGTAGAAGACTGCCTGCGACTCATCTATTGCTTTTTCCCTGATAAACTTGAGGCATTTTTCCTTCTGTGCGGCCAGAGTACGCTCGTAGCTGCCTTCGTCCCCGGCCGTCAACTCGTGCTTCCAGACCAAAAGGTATACGGCTGTCATTTTTTCTTCCATACTTTCCCCATAAATCTGTTATTTTTTCACTAAGTTGTCTTTCGTGTTCGCAATGGTCAGTTTAGCAGTAAGTGCCTGATGCTGGAAAGAGCCAATATCAGGCGAGAGGATTGAGTTATGAGTGACAAGAAGTTCGAACAGGGTCCAATACGTCCTCCCAGCGAAGCGGGGAGCCTGCTGTTCCGGTTCACGAGAAATTGTCCCTGGAACAGGTGTACCTTCTGTCCGGTGTACAAGGGCAGGCAGTTCAGCAGGCGCTCGCTGGAAGAAATCAAGGGAGACATTGATACTGCTGCGGAGATTTGTCAGGAACTTGGTGCCTTTTCCTCCTCCCTGGGCTACGGGGGGACTATTACCCGCGAAGTCCTGGAAAACGTATTTACCAGCGCTCGCTTCAATGATTTTTACCGGCAGGCAGCCGTTTGGCTCTATATGGGAAAAGGAAGCGTATTCATCCAGGACGCCAACAGCTTTGTGCTCCCCGCCCATGTGCTTGCCGAAGCGGTTCGTCATTTGAAGCGAAAGATTTCCGGGGTCGAGCGAATCACATCCTATGCCCGGAGCAGCACGCTGGCCAAAATGAGCGTGGCCGAACTCGGAGAAATCCGCAAGGCTGGGCTTGACCGAATTCACATAGGTATGGAGAGTGGTTCGGACCGTGTGTTGAAAAAGGTCCAAAAGGGGGTCGACGCAAAGCGCCAGATAGAGGCAGGTAAAAAGGTTATCGAAGCGGGCATGGAGCTTTCCGAATATTTCATGCCGGGGCTTGGAGGAAAGGAGCTTTCCGAGGAGCACGCAAGGGAATCGGCGCGGGTCCTGAATGAAATCAACCCGCATTTCATAAGGCTTCGGAGCCTGCGCATTCCTCCCGGCATCCCTCTTTTTCAAGAGAAGCGGACGGGCCGCTTTACACCCCTTTCAGACGACGAGACGGTCGTTGAGATCAGATTATTCATCTCTTTGCTCGATGGGATTTCAAGCCGGGTCATATCTGACCACATAATGAATCTGCTCGAAGAGGTCTGTGGTAAAATGCCCGAGGACAAGAGCGCCATGTTGGCGGTAATGGATAGATATCTCGGGTTGCCGGCCGAGGAGAAACTGATTTTTCGGATCGGACGGCGGGGAGGAACATTACGTTCGGTTGACGAACTTTCCGATCCCGTGGTCAGACAGAGGCTCGAGGCAGCTCGCCGCGATCTGTCCCAACTTGGTCCGGGAGGGATAGAAGAGCTTATAAACGAGCTGGCGGACCAATATATCTAATGTCTTGTCTTCAAAGAAATTTGAAAGGGGACTCATGGAACGCTTCCTTATCGCGCTCGACTGTCAGACGGACTGCACAAAAATTATCGACTACATGATTCGGGTCCTCAAAGGGACTCAAGACTGCGAATTCAAGATCTTGCACATCCTTGCCACGACATCTCCCGACAAACTGAGGATGGAGGAGGTCCAGCGGATCGAACATATGCATAACGGCAGGCCGGACCTTGCGGGATATTTCTGGAAAAAGGAGGATGAGGAAATCATGGAGCGCTGCTTTGCCCAGGCCGGGGAAAAGCTGGTGCTCGGGGGCTTCCGGCCGGAATCGGCATTGTCTTTGTTTGCCGTCCAATCCGGTGACATGGCCGAAATCATCCTGGCTAAAGCTGCCGAACTCGAGTGTTCGACCATAGTGCTCGGCCGCAGGCACCCGAGTCTGGTAAAGCAACTGCTGCTTGGCAGCGTATCGACCTCGGTAGTTAAATCTGTTCGTGGATCGGCGGTATGGGTTATCGAAATCTAACTTATAAATTAAAGGGAGAAGAACATGAGACCACTTTTCAGGAAAATAGGCTTTTGCACCGATTTTTCCGAAAACGCCGATCAGGCGTTTATTGTGGCCAGAGACCTTGCGGTCCAGTTCGGCTCGTCCATCGAGATTATCCATATAACGACGAATTTTGCGCTCTCCCCGCCTGTGCACGCCACCTATATGCCTGTCGAATATGATCCCAACTTTATCGAGGAAATCACACGGGCCGCCCTGAAATCGATCCAGGAAAACTATGTGGAAAAACTTCCCGAGGGGTTGCCCTATGACGTGAATCTGCGGTCAGGATATGCTGCTACGGAGATCCTCAAGATCGTGGAGGAAAAAGAATTAGACCTGCTGGTCATGGGGTCTCACGGTTTAACGGGCATTGCCCACGTCCTTTTCGGGAGCACTGTGGACAGGGTGGTTCGAAAAGCCCCATGTTCGGTGCTTACTGTTCGTTTGCGTAAATCGTAGATGAGAAGCGGGAAGCGGGAAGCTTTTGCTCCTTGCTTCATGCTACATGTTCTTATAAATGAGGTTGGGAAAGCAATGGAGATGGAAGCGAAGAGGGTTGAGGATAGCAGATTCACAATGTCGCAGATAATGAGCCCGCAGGATGCCAATTTTGCCGGGAACGTTCACGGCGGCGTGATAATGAAGCTCATTGACGTTGCGGGGGCCGTGGTGGCGGTTCGGCATTGCCGCAGCAATGTGGTGAC
>JBELAB010000235.1:0-5277 GCA_049509275.1 Syntrophobacteraceae bacterium
AGGAGACCCAAGGGTAATTCAAGAATTGCGGTTGCACCAGATCGAACTCGAGATTCAAAACGCCCAGCTTGCCCAAACTCAGGCGGAACTTGAGAAGTCACGCTGGAAGTATTCCGATCTCTTCGATTTTGCACCTCTTGGTTACCTGTCTCCGGACGAAAATTGAAGTGTTACATGTGACATGGAAGTTATGCAACGCTTATGTTGCACGCAACACTTCTTCGATTCAAGTTAACACCCTTCGACGGCTCCATCCATACCGTAAGTGCCTGTATCTTTTGGGTAAAATGCTAACGTGACGTCTATAGATCCGGTGGGCATAAAACTTGCTCAAGTATAATGCAGCATGGCTCATTTGGCTCGCATCCTGCTTCTCTTATGTTATTCCACATTCGGTAAGGAACAATGGGCTCATTGAAGTGAGAGAAGCGAATAACGGCATCTTTGTTGATAGGGCGCAGTATGTGTCAGTCTGCCAAGCCCAATGAGCTCAATGTGTGTCACTTTACGGATGTCGGTTCTAAACGCCGGACTTTCGGCAGAACGGAGAGATGAAAATGTTGGGAACAATTCTGCTCATTGTATTAATTCTTGTGCTCGTGGGCTCATTCCCTGCCTGGCCACACAGCAGGGGCTGGGGATACTATCCAAGCAGTGGCCTGGGACTGGTTCTTGTGATCGTGGTGGTGCTCCTGTTAATGGGCCGTATCTGACAGGAGTAAAGGCATCGCAAAGGAATGCACAGCAATCCTTTGCGACAGGCATGGTCCGGCAACCATAAACACTAAACTTTTTCAAGAGAAAAGGAACAAGGCATGAACTGCCATCAACTCATAGGGAACTGGCAGCGAGTCAACGGAGCGGTCGGGGATGGATGGGGCAAACCCACCGACGACAATGGCGGCGTCATTGCTGGAAAACGCCACATACTCCCCGGCAAGATACAAGAAAAACACGGCATCGCATGTGAACAGGCAAAAAAGGAGCTCAAGGATTGTGAAGCTTCTTTGAAGTAGTTGAGGCTTGCTCATTCTTTCCGCTTATTACAGACAGAGCACAGGGAAGTTGCCGGTTATTCTTTCTGATGTTCCACTGATTGGAGAAAATGCGATGGGCGATCGTATCGCGTCTATCAGGAAGGCGGTTGTAGATGGCAAACACGCCGAGATCGAGACGATGGTTCAGCAAGCCATCGATGACAAGACAGATTTGGACATTCTTATAAATGAAGCGCTGATAGGCGCTATGGACATTGTTGGGAAGAGGTTTGCGGCCAACGAGATATTCGTCCCGGAAATGATCGCTTCCGCTGCAACCATGAAGAAAGGACTGGCGTTGATAAAGCCGCTGTTGACGGGCAACGGCCCTCAATCGAAGGGCGCCATTTTGATTGGGACTGTCAAAGGCGACATCCACGACATTGGAAAGAACCTTGTCACAATGATGCTGGAAGGGGCCGGATTCAACGTGCTGGACCTGGGGGTCGACCTTAGTGTCGAAAAGCTTATTTCGAAAGTGGAAGAACTAAAGCCTGACATTCTCGCTCTTTCTGCCCTGCTTACGACCACGATGCCTGAAATGGAAAAGGTTGTCCGGGCCCTTGAAAACAGGGGGCTCCGCGACAGTGTCAAGGTCATGGTCGGAGGCGCCCCGGTGGATTCGGAATTTGCCGATAAAATAGGGGCCGACGGCTACGCAAAGGACGCCGGGGAGGCTGTCCAACTGGCGAAAAAATTTCTGCACCTTAATTGAAGCAAAGATGGCCGCCAAATACGTAATATATTCTTGAGATGTACTTCCCGCCCCTATATAACATTAAATCGGGTTCAATCGTAACCAGGGCTGATGATGTTTACCGGTCGAAGAGGTTTTTCGTCAAATGGAAATCACGAGCGAGATTTTCGAGGTGGGCGGCAGGCATCTTACCTCGCCGGAAGATGCAGCTATATATCTCATAAAATTCGGCCGGCAATCCGCCCTTGTGGACGCTGGATGCGGTCTGGCAACCGATAGGCTTTTTACAAACATCAAAAAATGCGGGGTCGATCCGCGGCAGATAAAATACCTGCTGATCACGCACTGCCATTACGATCACACTGGCGGCGCAGCCGAATTGAAACGGTGCATAGGATTCGATATCGTCGCACATGAATTGGATGCCCCATTTCTTGAGTCCGGCGACAACCGTGTGACGGCGGCAAACTGGTACGGAGCAGAGCTAAGGCCTTTCCGGGTGGACAGAAAGATTGCCGGTTCGCACGATGAGATCATGCTCGGCGGCAGGAAAATCGAGGTTGTCCACGCACCCGGGCACTCGCCGGGCTCAGTTGTGTATCTAACTGAATCGGACGCACTGAAAGTCCTGTTCGCCCAGGACGTTCACGGCCCGATCGATCTAACCTTTCATTCCAACCTCAAGGATTACAACAAGAGCCTCAAAATGCTGCTCGAAATCGGGGCGGATATCCTCTGCGAAGGCCACTACGGGGTATATCGGGGCAAAACCGAGGTGGCAAGGTTCATCCGGCAGTTTATTACTTCCGTAAAACACTAGGACATAAGCTGCTCGATCCGGGTATTATCAAGCGCAACTTATTCGGCGACTTTGAGAACGACATTCGGCGAACGGGAAGAGCAATCGACGACCACTTTCCTGATTTGGCCGCAAAGAACAAACCTCGAATATCGGAAATTTGACAGGTAATCTCAGAAAAGTAATGGACCTTGAGAAGAGAGCACAAATCTCCTGTCTGAAGCAGAGGGCCACTCCAGCAGGTTAGATAAGAGCTATATTCTTATATCGTCAGCCTTACTGTTCAACCAGATCGGCCGCTTTCTTTCTTTCTGTCATTTTAAATAACAAGTCATTTCTGCACATACGAACTGCCCTATAATAAACAGAAATGGCTTGGGGGCTAAGCCGAAAGCCCTTATGGCGCACTAGCGCGGATGCCCCGGCAAGAGTCATGGTGCCGGCGTCCATGCCGTTAATTATCAAGTCCTGCAAATCATGAGGCAACATGAAGAAGCCGAATCGCCTTTTCTTCGAAGAGCTTAGAATAAGCTCCCGGTGGTTTGTTGCGAGTACTCCGTCAATGGACATAATGGCCTCCGATAGCCTTAAGGCAAGCATTTAGACATAGAGCTGGAGGCTGGCCCTCGGTCAGCTCCGTGGTCGATTCCTTTCTATGATCACAATCCCCTTTTCAATCCGAAGATCCATTGCCCTACTAAAGCTATTGAGCCAGCGCCTGACTGTGACACGGCTCATTTTAAGGTCGTCGGCAATCTCAGATATAGAGATTCGGTCCTTTTGGGAGAGCAATTTCATAAAAGCGACACATTGATCGCGAAGCCGATCTCGATGGCTGCCGGGCGCGCCTTTGTCCATGCTTTGAAGCTCCCCAAAAATCCGTTTACGGCATAAGCTGCAAGCCAAATACAACACTGAGCAGGTCGGCGCACTGGCTTTCATCTTCTATCCATTCGCGGGCTGACCGTTCTACCGGACCGAAATCAGCGCAGCTTTTGCAAGAGAAGTTTGCCCATCCTCGTGACAGGGCCACGTCTAAACAACATTCGTAATACTTACAGAAGACCTTCCTTTCCACTCTTTGAGGCTCTTCGACGGCCCGCGCACAGACAATATTTCTCATTTGACACTCCCTGTTTGTGAGGTATTATTAGCGCGTGCTGTCTGAGTATCTATTGCCAAGAAGCCGCCATTGCCGGGCGGCTTTCCTATCTTATGGGCGGATTCGAATTTTGCCGTTTCTTTCGACTTTCTGGACCTCCTCCGTATGGATCATCCATCGTCTTGATGAAGGGGAGGCTCAAGAGCCCAAACAAGGCCCTTCTGGCGTGTGTTAAGAAGTTTGCGCCTTTCTCCTCTGCGGCCCACAGACCTAGTGGCATGATTTTTCCAAAATTCCCACTTTGCTCCCATTTTCAGCATCGAGTCGCGTCAGATCGCGCTGCCGGCATCGACCAAAATTCCCATTTCCCCCACCTTTACCTCTGCGCCTCTTGGGTGAATGGCTCTTAACCGGGCATCCTAATCGCGGTCAAAATCCAGGAGGGCTATCTCCGTTGAAATCCTTTCTTCCAGGATATCGTTAGTGAGCTGGTGGACCTGCTCCCAGACCTTCTGCACTGCCGCGGCTATTGCTTGCATGGCTTCGGGAGATAATTCGAGGCCAACCAAATCCCAATCAAAGCGGGTCGCTAGGTATTTCTCTCGATAGGCCCTGACCCGTTCATTGACAGTCTTTATGGCTTCCTCGCCAAACCCCTCTTGCTTCATCTTTTTAGCGATAAGCTTCTCTGCGCTCGCCCACTCATCTTGATGAGGAAAATCGAATACCTTTGCCATCTATTACCGCCTCCATCTCATGTTGTTGCTCCTCATGCCCTTCTGAATTGCATCATACGCCCATTCCGGCGCTGCGGCCCCTCCCATGCAGGGCACGTAAGCTTTGGGAACACCAGATTGCTCATGCTTTACCTTCTGAGCGGCAAATTGAAATCACGGATTGCCTTTTTCAGCAGTCGGTTAGTCATCGAATTGGACCTCGCGAGTGACTGCTCAAAAGAAGACGCGTCGTTAGTGTGTATGTGTACGTTCATATTGCCCCCTCGTCCTGCGCCGCCCTGGCCGACCATGCTGCGGACGCCTTCGGCGAGAGGGGCTGGGAGCACCATTTCGCGCGCATGCAACATGGTGAAGGCGTTCGATGGCACGTCAAAGCCTTCCGCAGCCGAGGCCACCATGCCCTGGACAGACAGCACGAGGGCCTCTCCCCCCGCTGCAGGACCCGCCGCAGCAGGCCCCATTAGAGGCGACAGGAAGCCGAATATGCCCGCGAAAGTGGTGGCCGCGCTGCTCATTATGGACTTGAGCGCCGCCGCCGCCTGGGCGAGAACGGATGTCGCCGTGCCAGCGGATTCCGCCGCCGATCTCGCGGCTGCGCCTTCGGTCGTCGCAGTCGTCTTCATCGTCTCGCCCAAAAGCCATTGATTGACGAGCTTTTTTAGAAGCGTATCGATGATGTAGCTGAAAAACTTTTCCTCAAGGCTTCGCGCCGTTTGCAGAAAAGTCTGGTGGTGAAAGAGCATGCCGGTCAGGGCGCTTCCCACCTCGGTCGCATACTTGTCCCATTGCTGCTTTTCGGTGTTGAGATACTGATTCTCGTCTTTTTGCATCTTTTGGAGATGAGAATTCTGCGCCCGCTCCACCTCTTCCCAGACCTTTACCTGTTGAGCCAGGGTCTGGTCGCC
>JBELAB010000236.1:0-5275 GCA_049509275.1 Syntrophobacteraceae bacterium
CCGCAATACCCGGCGACTCTCACGAACGTGGAAATCTCATGTGGTTCGGCATAGTTATCATCATCCATGAACAGCAGGTACTCGCCATGCGCATGCCTTGCCCCGGTATTGCGGGCTGCGCCGAGGTAGCTGTTTTCCTGCCGGATGATGCGCCACCCTCTACTCTTAAATTCCGGTTCAAGCCGGTCCAGAAAAGCCAAAGCCTCAGGTTGATCGCTTCCGTCATCCACGAGGAGCACTTCAAAATTAGGGTAGTCCTGACTGCGTAAAGACTCTAAGGCCTGGGCCAGAAGGTGGGGCCGGTTAAACGTGGTGAGGCACACGCTGACCATAGGATGGCTTGAAGGCCGATCGCACGTCCCGTTTGCCTTCGCGCAGGGTAAGGACAGGTTTTTTTCGGGTGGTTCATGCCAATCCGTCCATATCTTTCGGTTCGATTTGAAATCAACTGCCGGCCGTGCCCGGCGGACCCCTTCTTCCAGGGCCTGAACAAGCCGCCTGGCCAGGTCCCCCGGACGGGGAACGAAACAGACCCTTTCGCGGTCCTCAGGGGTGAACTGTTCCGGAATCCCGCCTACTGCGCTGGCCAGGAAGGGAATTCCCATCCCGCAGCATTCCTGCACCGCATTGGCAAAGTTCTCAACAAGCGAGGGGATGATTGCCAGTCTTGCGCCTTGCTTCAGGTAAGCCAAAGCCCCGTCACGGTCAAGATCGCTTACGATGCGGACCTCAAAAGGCCATTGTCGTGCGCGTTCCAGGATGTATTCCTCGCTGGTGCGCCCATCCAGTGTCGTTTGCTTACCCAAAAATGTCACCGGTACGGGTGTGACCTTGCCCTTTTTGGCAATGAGGTCCAGGGCATCGCAAAACAGAACAAGGCCCTTTAGTTTATGCAGTTTGCCAAAAAAAACCAGCTCTTTGATTTTGACCGGCTCGGAGCCGGCCTCCTCAATGAATTCATCAGGCAGTATATGGGGTTGCACATATGATCGCTCGGGCAGTTCCCAGCCCTGATCGGCCGCCCAGTACATCATAAACTGACTTGGGCTGACGAGCACATCCGAATAAGCGATGCTTCTGCGCTCCATGAAGTCACGCTCCAGACAATCGACGTTCCTATAGAAGTCCATGTCTGCCTGTGTATACCAGATGGTGGGACTATGAAGGCCGACAACCATGGTGCAGTCCAGGAAAGCCAATCCCTGATGTTTGGCAAGAACGCTGTAATACCCCAGCCCCATCCATTCAGGAAAATGAATTACGTCAAAATCCTTTTCCTTCAACCACCGGTAAGCTGAATAGGATATGGGTGCAACTCGATTAGCTGTTATCCGCGATGGCTCTTCTCGGGGTAAGAGGAGCAATCGGACACCTTTTTTCTTATACGAATCAATTGCTGATTCCTCGTTCATTCCCGGTTCACAGCTCGAAAGCAGGTAAAGTATGGTGACCTCATGACCCTCGGAGGCAAGAGCGGAGGCAAGATTGGCATATGCTGTGCCGATTCCCCCATTCCTGGTTAACCCGATGATGTCAGGGGTGGCGATGCATATCCTGAGAGAACCGGGGGGGCGCCGCTCCTTATCGGTTGCTTTTCCGAAAAGGCCCGGGAAATGTCTGCCCATTGACGATCCTTCGGTTTTAGGCCCTGAAATGTTTTTTAGACCCGGATTTCCTGCCCGTTTCCTTCAGGCCGACGCACATCAATTACATCAAAAGTTCTGCACAGGAAAGAAAACATTAGAGCATTTTCATCCGGAAATACCGGATGAGACACGCCGTCCCACATTGGATTCTCGACATCCCGTCCACCCGCCCGCGAGGCGGGGCCGGCGGCTGGGGGCCTTTTCGATTGCACAATCGCGCGAAGTCGAGTATCGAATTGGAGGGCACAGGGCGTTATCCGCCATCCGATATCCGTTTTCAGACCTCCCTACAGGGCAAACGCATGGAAGAGCAATGGACTGTCCTGAAGGTCGTCCAGTGGACAACTGAATACTTCAAAGCCAAAGGATTCGAGCAGCCAAGGGCCGATGCGGAGGTGCTTCTAGCCCATGTTCTGGGGATGGAACGGGTCCAGCTCTACCTTAACTACGACAAGCCGCTTTCCCCTGAAGAGCTGGCGGGATTCCGGGGCCTCGTTCGCCGCAGGGCCGCTTACGAGCCGGCCCAATACATAACCGGCAAGCAGGAATTCTGGTCTTTGGACTTCGAGGTCACGCCGGCGGTCCTTATCCCGCGCCCCGAGACCGAAGTACTGGTGGAAAAGGCCCTGGAGATCGCTGGGAATAAGCCTTCCCTTGTCCTTGATCTAGGTACCGGATCGGGGGCAATAGCGGTCGCAGTTGCCTACGAGCGTAGCGCGATAAGGATCGTCGCAGCGGATAAATCATGGCCCGCAATTGAAGTCGCACGAAGAAACGCTCTGAGAAACGGGGTCGCCGATCGGATCAGCTTCGTTGTCATGGACCTTTTCGAGGCATTTGGGTCCCGGCCTCTATTCGATCTTATCGTCTCCAATCCTCCTTATGTATCGGACGAGGAACTTCTTGACCTCGCGCCCGAAATCGCCAATTATGAACCCCGCTGCGCCCTTCGAGGCGGAGGAAAGCAGGGCCTGGCCCTGATTCGAAAGATTCTCGAAAGGTTTCATTCCCATTTGAAACCGGAGGGGTCCTTTCTCATGGAAATCGGGCTGGGGCAGGCGGAAATCCTTGAAGCGGGGTTGTCATCGGACTTTGCCGGAAGATTCGAATTCATCGAGGACTACTCAGGCGTAAAACGAGTCCTGCACGTCCGTGGCAAAGGGGTTTAGTCGATGGATAGACTGGTTATCGAAGGAGGGTCCCCCCTGCATGGTGAAGTGCAGATCAGCGGGGCCAAAAACTGCGCCTTGCCTCTCATGGCCGCGACTCTTATCGCAAGCGGAAGGCACAGCTTCAGCAACGTGCCCCACCTGCGCGATATACTGACGATGCAGTCCCTGCTCACGCATATGGGAGCGGCCTCCCAGCACAATCACATTCTTCAGATAGACACCTCGGATATTCACACGCTCGAGGCCCCATACGATCTGGTCAAGACGATGCGTGCTTCAGTTCTTGTGCTCGGACCAATGCTGGCCCGCTATCGCCGTGCGCGCATCTCTCTTCCGGGCGGGTGCGCCATTGGGGCGCGGCCCATAAATCTGCACCTCAAAGCCCTCGAACAGATGGGCGTAGAAGTTGACCTTGAGCACGGCTATGTTGTGGGGCGGGCAAAAAGACTGCGGGGTGCGGTCATAACCTTCGAACTGGTAACGGTGACAGGGACCGAAAATATCATGATGGCAGCCTGTCTGGCCGATGGGGTTACGGTCTTGAAAAACTCGGCGCGTGAGCCGGAAGTAGTGGCGCTTGCAGACTATCTGAAGCGGATGGGAGCACAGATCGAAGGCGCCGGCACGGATGAAATCACCGTCACGGGAGTTCACGAACTTACCCCGTCAAGTTGCGAGGTGATTCCCGACAGGATCGAAGCCGGCACATACCTTGTGGCCGCTGGAATTACGGGAGGCGCACTGAAGCTCAAGGGGTGCAGGCCGGACCATCTCCAGGCGATAATTCAAAAACTGAGCGATGCAGGGCTTTCTATTGAGAGCGATGGGGACTTCATCGAGGTGCGCCGCAAAGGCAAGATACGCAGCGTCAACATTGAAACACAGCCCTTTCCGGGCTTTCCGACAGACATGCAGGCCCAGTTCATGACCCTCATGGCCCTTGGAAGCGGGGTCAGCCTGATAAAGGAGCGAATATTCGAGAACCGGTTCATGCACGTGCTCGAATTGCAGCGCATGGGCGCCGATATCGATCTCGACGGCAGGACCGCCATCGTGCGCGGGGTCGGAAAACTCTCCGGCGCGCCCGTTATGGCAACTGACCTCCGGGCTTCGGCCTCGCTTGTCCTTGGCGCACTGGCAGCCGAAGGGGTTAGTGAAATCACCAGGATTTATCATCTGGACCGCGGCTACGAGGCAATCGAGAAAAAACTCTCCGCCGTGGGGGCGAAAATCGAGCGGGTGAGCGGGTGAAGGGTTGGAGCGCGCCTCCGTATCAGGGCCTGTCCAGCCTGCCCCGGGGGACTCGATTCGGGAACCGGGCCAGGGCTTTGCTTGCGAGCTTTTCGTCCCGGTCGTCACCCATCACACCGTAACCTCACTCATCACAGGTGAATGCAAATGGGAGCGCGTAAATCCGGTTGGAAGCCCATCGAGCTTGGCGGGCTAAAAATGACCAGCCTCCATGATCGGCAAAGCAAGGTATCGGTTGCTGATTTCGCACGTCCGGCTGCGCATCAGAGTTCATTTCGGCAGTTTATGAATTCTCTACCCTCCATACTGGCCGCCGAAGATCTCCGAAAGGCAGCCTATGCCATATCCGAAGCAGTCGGAAATGAAAAAACGGTCATTTTGGGAATGGGGGCACATCCTATAAAAGTCGGACTCAATCCCGTAATCATCCATGCAATCGAGCGGGGCCTTCTTTCGGGGATCGCCTTGAATGGTGCTGGAATCATTCATGATGTGGAAATCGCTTTGGCCGGGAAGACCTCCGAAGACGTTGCGGCGCATCTTGGGAGCGGCGAATTCGGGATGGTGCGCGAAACGGCTGAATTCATCCACCGGGCTGTTTTGAAGGCATATCGCGAACGTACCGAAGGCATTGGGAAAGCGGTTGGCGAGGCGCTGCTCATGGAAAGAACGCCCTATTGCGATGCGAGCCTGCTGGCCGCCGCCGCCCGATGTAATCTGCCCGTAACCGTCCACGTGGCAATCGGGACCGACATCATACACATGCACCCGGAAAT
This sequence comes from Syntrophobacteraceae bacterium, assembly GCA_049509275.1. GTDB lineage: Bacteria > Desulfobacterota > Syntrophobacteria > Syntrophobacterales > Syntrophobacteraceae > SbD1. Next base: position 4,846 of record JBELAB010000236.1, read on the forward strand.
GGACGGCGCCGCAATGGGAGCGCTGAGCCAATTTGACTTCCGCCTGTTTTGCGGGCTTGTTTCCACCCTGCAGCAGGGGGTTTTCATAAACCTGGGCTCAGCCGTGGTAATCCCGGAAGTCTTTCTCAAGGCGGTCAGCGCAGTCAGAAACATGGGCTTCCCACTCGATGGGCTCACCGCCATAAACATGGATTTCCTGCGGCAATACAGGCCGCTTACCAATGTCGTACAAAGGCCCACTATGGATGGCGGCGTCGGTATAAATCTTACGGGCCACCATGAAATAATGTTTCCACTGTTGATAGCGGCGGTCTTGGAGGAGATTGGGAGCGTGGAGCAGGAAGCATGAAGCAGGACTCGGAAAACTGACTGGGGACGCTCGCGCTTTCAAGGCTGTCCATGACGGCGATCTTATTGAGTTGGACGTTTC
>JBELAB010000237.1:0-5273 GCA_049509275.1 Syntrophobacteraceae bacterium
GCAAGTGAACTTCTGACACCAATATTTGAGCTCATTCTGTTCGTGAGGATTGACTCTGTTATTAGCGAAAGGCCCTCGCTTGGCTCTGATAGCAGACATGATATCTCTCCGTGTCAAAGTGTGACAAATTGTTCGGCCTACGTGAAAAGTCGGCCTGCAACGTGTATCCCCAAGCTGCAATAACGACGGATAGACTATATCAGATTGCGAAAAGAAAGGATATGGGGCGCGAGCGATTCTCTGCGCCGATGCTTCCATTTTGTCCCATATACTCAAGGCTGTGACACCCGGGGTCAAACCCTGCCCGGCAATCAAGCGCTGCGAAATCGTGTCATGGGAGGTTGCTTTACTAAACTAATAGATGTATACTGAATTTCAACAAGATTTGGTGGATCGAATTCGATATCTTCGATCTTCCCTGCCATCAAATCCCCATCGGTCACTGACCCACTGCCCCTGCATAGATTACATCTGCGACAGCAACCTGGTTGGCGACGATGATTTTGGCGCCGGCCGCACAGGTGTACCTGTTTCAAGCCCTGTCGTGAGGTGCGCCCTGGATTAGCGTCCATTCGGAAACGCCCGATGAGACACTTGCAGTTTTGAAACGAATTAAATACTTTAACCGAGTTTCCTGATCGGGGTTTTTCTGCATGTTGCAGGAAAAGGCCACTGCCGGCAGCCACCTTTGGACCCAATACCTGCCGATCCGGAAACGTCAAGGATTTCAGCTTATATGACTTTTGACAGTTTACATCTGACCCAACCCATCTTGAAAGCTCTTTCGCAATGCGGTCATCACACCCCCACTCCAGTGCAGGCACAGACAATTCCCAAAGTACTTGCCGGACATGACATTATCGCTTCGGCCAATACGGGCACCGGTAAAACAGCCGCGTTCGTTCTGCCGATGCTCCAGCGCCTATCCGCCGCTCAGGCCGTTCCGGGCAAAGGACTGCGCGCACTGGTGCTTACACCGACGCGCGAACTTGCCACCCAGATTCTGCAAGCCGCGCGGATGTACTCAAGATATCTCAAAGTGCACAGTATCGCTATTTACGGCGGAATGCCGTTCGGCGACCAGATCAGGGCGCTGTCTCAGTTGCCGGCCATGATCATTGCTACTCCGGGAAGGCTTATCGACCACATTTGGCGCGGCCGAATCGATCTGTCGAATGTCGAGGTCCTGGTCCTTGACGAAGCCGACCGCATGCTCGATATGGGATTCATCGATGATGTGGAATTCATATCGGACGCCATGCCGGAAGGCTGCCAGACTCTGCTGTTCGCCGCCACAATGGGGGAGGCGCCAACAAGGCTGGCGCGAAAATTTATGAAAAACCCCGATCGCATTGAAATTGCCCAGGGCAAAATGACTCTCGACAAGATCGAGCAACGGTTGCATTTGGCAGACGGCCTGCAGCACAAAAACCGGCTCCTGAAGCATCTTTGCGCTGACACAAATGTTACACGGGCGATTGTCTTCTCGGCCACGAAGCGAGACGCCGACGGCCTGGCCCGGCAACTTGGCACCCAGGGGTACTCTGTGGCCGCTCTGCACGGGGACATGACTCAGAGCGCCCGGAACCGTACCATGGAGAATATGAGGCGGGGCAAGATCAGAATACTGGTGGCCACCGACGTTGCCGGGCGCGGCATTGACATAACCGGCGTCAGTCACGTCATTAATTTCGATCTGCCGCGCTGCGCCGAAGATTACGTAAACCGCATAGGCAGGACGGGACGGGCCGAAGAGTCGGGCATCGCGATCTCCCTTGCTTCACGCGCCGATCTCCCATACCTGGACCGCATCGAGCACTATATCGGGCAAAATTTGACAATTCACGTCATTCCCGGTCTGGAGCCATCTCACGGATTGATTAGCTCCGGCAGGTCAACGGCGGGGCATAACGGCGCAGGCAAAAAACCAGGGGCGAACGGCCGCCAGGCATTTGGCCGCCGCCAAGGCTCCAGGGTTTCAGGGGCACGTTCAGGCAAGCGATAATACCAATATGATAGAGATTAAAAATGTCGCCAAGTGGTACGGGGATTTCCAGGTGCTTTGCGACATAAACGAGGTAATAGGCCGCGGGCAAACAGTGGTGATTTGCGGTCCAAGCGGTTCGGGAAAGAGCACTCTTCTTCGATGCATCAACGGTCTGGAGCCTTTTCAGAAAGGCGAGATCCTTGTAGACGGCATTTCGGTCGCAGACCCCAAAACCAACCTATACAAACTGCGCCAGAAAATAGGGATGGTTTTCCAGCGCTTCGAACTCTATCCGCACATGACCGTCATGGATATGGTAACCCTGGCTCCGATGAAAGTGAAAAAGAAATCGAAGCGGGAAGCGCAAGCCAAGGCGATGGAACTGCTCGATCGGGTAGGTATTCCGGATAAGGCCCGCGCCTACCCGGCAAATCTTTCCGGAGGCCAGCAGCAGCGTGTCGCCATTGCCAGGGCGCTGGCGATGGAGCCCGAATACATGATGTTAGACGAACCGACTTCCGCTCTGGACCCCGAGATGATCCAGGAAGTTCTTGAGGTCATGATCGATCTGGCAAAAGAGGGAAGGACGATGCTCGTGGTGAGCCATGAGATGGGGTTTGCCCGGGAAGTCGCCGATGAGATAATCTTCATGGACGGGGGGCGTATAGTCGAACGCGGGACCGATGAGGAGTTCTTTAAGAATCCCAAACACCAGCGGACCAGGGATTTCCTCAACCAGATCCTTAAGTAGGGAAAAATCCGAGGAAAAGGCCACCCGCAGGCGGCTTACTCCGCCTTTGCATAATCAGGCAGGCGGAACCTCAGGACGCGCCCCGGATCACGCGGGGCCTTTAACGGATGCTCGTTCCATGTCATGCGGACGCCCCCGGCGTTGCCGATTACGACCTGTAAATCCTTATCGGCAACCCACTCCATCCGATCTCCGGCGTGGAGCACCGCAGTTTGGGTTTCCTGGTCGTCGATGCTTACCTCAATCCAAACATCGTCGTCAGTTTCGACAGCGAACTTATTCAGGGAGCGGTTCTCCGTACCCTGGACCGGCTCGTCGTCCGCTACGGCCTCGGTGGAGTTGCTAAAAGCAAGGTGGGCCGGAGCACCGGTACCCGGTATGAAATCTTTTTCCAATGCTTCGCCGGCCTGTTCCCCCGTGTTTTCGGACCTTACGGCCCATCCGGCCGCCATTTGCGATTCCCTTATGTGAATCTCGGCGTTTCTTATCGCCTCATCGGCTGTCCGAAAATCAGCTCCGGTCTTCTTCGTCCGGGCGCCCGGGCCGGGCGCCAGACGCTCCTGCAGGTCGGCAGGGATCTCCTCCTGGGTGAAAACCCTGGCTGCGTCCGGCGTGGCGAACAGCTTTGAGCGTCTTTCCACTACCCACATGCCGCCGTAGAAAACGACTGCAGAGATCAAAAACAGGGCAAAAAGCGGCAGGCTGATCATCCTGCGCCTCTTGTGCATAAACTTCATCTTCTGCCCGTATCTTTTTATTCCTGCATCCTGGGTATTGTATCTTTCAATCTCATAGGAGAACTTTCGGATTAGAGGCTCAGGTTCTATCTCGAGAGCCTTGCAGTAGGCGCGGATCATATTCCGGATGAAAATAGTAGAGGCGCCGAATCGTTCGAACTCGCAGGCCTCAAGGGAAATGAGCATACGCACATTGATTCCGCTCCGCTGGGAAACGTCTTCCAGCGTCAGATTTCGATTCAGCCTCTTAGTTTTGAGAAACTCTGCCAGCTTTTTCATCTAATCATATTCGTCTAAAGGGATATCTGGATGAAAGCCCTTGATTCCAGGTCACGGACCCACTCTTCAAACTTCCGGTTCACTTCCTGCTCGTAAAGAGTTTTCCGAACTTTTTCGCGCAACTCCGGGTCTGATTTTGTAACTTTCTTGCTGGCGATGTCAAATATTTTCATGATGTAATATCCGCCAGGTCCCTGTACCAGACCGGATACCTGGTCCTTGCTCAGATTGCGGATCCCTTGGGCGATAAATGGGGCGATTTCATCGGCCGCCAGGTATCCGACATCCCCCCCATTCTGTGCGGTGGATCCCTTCGAATACTGTTTGGCCATACTCTGAAAATCGGCCCCGCCTTTGAGCTTCTCCAGCACTTCACGGCCTGTTTTCTCAGCCTCTTCGGGCTTTGCGTATTGATCGCCGAACGGAATTATGATCAAACCCAGATGGACCTTCTGAGAAGTCGCAGCGGACTCTCCTTTTTCCCCATTGAGATAAGCCTCAACCTGCTGATCGCGGATCAGCACCTTCGACTTGCAGACCCGCTCCACAAGACGTTCGCGATCCATGTCCTTCCTTACCTGCAAGCGAAATGTGTCGAGGGTCTGGCCGTTAGCTTTGAGATTGGCCTCGAGCTGTGCCATGGTTCCATGGTTCTGCTCCAGAATTTGTTGGATCCTCATGTCCACCTCGGCATCGGTGGACGTAACCTTAAGCCGCACTGCTTCCATATCGGCGAGTTTCTGCCGGATCATCTGAGTCAGAACCTCGCGTTGAATTTGCGCCTGCTTTGCCGGATCGGTAGTATCCAGCATAGGCATGCTTTTTTCCATAACTTTAATCTGCTTCTGCAGTTCGCTGTAAAGAATTATTTCACCGTTGACGTTGGCTACGATGCGGTCCACCGTTTCGGCTTGCGCCGTTGTAAATAAAAGAGCGCCGGCGAGAATCATGCAAAGCGTAAGAGTTGAAACTCCATTAAAACTCATATTACCTCCCGACTTGCTCCCTGTATACATCCAGAGGCTCCTTCGACATTTCTCACGGTCAGGGGACGGCCTGCCCGAAGAGAGCAGCACGGAAGGATGCCGAGGCTGATTTTTTTGTTAGTGAGATTCGCTACCTATAGCACCTTTGTAAAGTTCTTGCAAGATTCTTTTAAGCCTGAGAATTCTTTGTGGAAAATCGCGTCCCCAAATTTCCACTTTTAATTTTCGTTCCGATTCCGGGGCGAAGTTTAACTTTTTTTTCTCGAAAAAAGAGATTGCCGGCCAAATATCCACACCTTGTGCGAAGGATAAAATGAAGTTCTCTTCGTTTCCATCCAGGCGAACAACTTTGAGCCGCTTGAGAAGAAGCCGCATCATCGCCATTAAAATGAGGCTTTTCACCGTTTCCGGCAATGGACCGTAACGGTCTCGCCATTCACCGGCTAGGTCTTCTATAGACTGCTCATCGGCCAGCGTAGCGAGTCGTTTGTATGCGATAAGCCTCTGGTCCGTATCGCAAATGTAGTCTTCGG
>JBELAB010000238.1:0-5211 GCA_049509275.1 Syntrophobacteraceae bacterium
AAAATGACGAAGTGATTTTATTCCTTGTATGATAGACTTATATAATGCCTTGCTCGAAAAAAAATGCGTCTGACATGATAAGAGCGGCGCCCGTGCGCGCAGCCATGCGGAACGCACAGACATTAAACGCGGCGCGTTTGAAGGCAAGCGCAAGGGTGTGTGCGATCAATCTGTAGCCCTGTGAATGAAAAGGCAATTTGAAATGGTTCGAAATGAAATGTATGACGTTATCATCATAGGTGGGGGACCCGCCGGTCTTACAGCCGGAATTTACGCCATACGGGCGGCTCTAAAGGCTGTTCTTATCGAGAAGGGCCTTCCGGGCGGCCAGGTAGCCATCACAAAAGGAGTGGAAAACTACCCGGGATTTATCGACATAAGCGGGTTTGATCTTTCAGACAAGTTCTTAGAGCACGCCAAGTGGTACGGCCTGGAAATAGTGCAGCAAGAGGCCGCGGCGGTAGAGCCGGGAATCGATTTCCACTCGGTTCGCCTCGGCAATGGGCAGGTGTTGAACGCACACAGCATTATCATGGCTGCAGGAGGCAAGGCCCGGAGGCTCGATGTTCCGGGCGAGATCGACAATTTTGGCAAAGGAGTTTCCTATTGCGCTACGTGCGATGGCTTTTTCTTTCGCGATAAAATCGTTTGTGTGGTCGGCGGCGGTGATACAGCCCTCGAGGATGCGCTCTATTTGGCAAAGATAACGGCGCGCGTTTATCTGATCCATCGGCGTGATGAGTTCCGGGCCAGCAGGATTCTCCAACAGCGCATCCTGTTGGAACCCCAGGTTGAAATCATTCTGGATACAGTTGTCACCGAGATTAAGTCCGGTGAGCAGGGTGTCCGGGCGGTCGCCTTAAAAAACACTAAGACGTGCGAACAAAGAGAGCTTGAAGTCGATGGTGTTTTTATTTTCGCCGGTTTTACGCCACATAGCGAATTGGCGCCCGTAGGCGTAGAGACGAGCGCCACAGGTTACGTGCTGACCGATGACAAATGCGAGACGAATATTCCTGGAATTTTTGCCGTAGGAGATCTGAGGCAAAATTACGCCAAACAGATAGTAATTGCGGCTTCCGAAGGCTGCATCGCCGCATTGGCTGCGGCTCGTTACGTAGAAGAGAGAAAGTCGCAAGGAAAGCACGCGGCCGTTCAGCCTGAACCGGCCAATGCTTGCCGATGACGCACGGTATTTGCAATGCAGGAGATAATTGGAACAAAGCCGTCAAACCCTGGTGATGCGCTGAAAGGCGGCGAAGAAACGGTGAACGGAGTGAGGCGGGAGAAGCTGGTATCAGCGACCGAATATTTCCAGCCGGTGGCCTTTTTAGCCAGGAGTCTTTCGGACGAAAACCGGCTGCGGATTCTCCAGTACATCAGCGGCGGAAAGAGGCCGGTTAACAATATAGTCGAGGAACTAAACCTTTCACAGCCTCTTGTATCCCATCACTTGAGGGAACTGAAACGCTCTCTTCTTGTCAAAGTCGAGCGCAGCGGGCTATTTATTTACTATGAACTGAGCGATCCGAGAATCCTAAACATAATCCAATCCCTTAGCACCGTCGCAAGGGATTTGCTCTCGGCAAGAAAAATCTTTTGGCGCACACGGGGGATCGAACCTTGAAGGGAGATGCAGCACGTGGTTGCCAGGGCCTGTTCCGGGGAAGAAGGCGAACCTTGTGAAGGGCTATAGGGAAGACCGAAGGTGGGATTATGGAGTTTGAAAAGAATCGTAGAGGCGCCGCAATCAAAGCGGCTTTTCTTTTTGCCTTTGTAATTACGGCCATTGTGCTTGTGCGTTTCACGCCTCTAAAGGAGTATCTTAGAGCCGATAGTTTGGGTATTCTGCTTAAAACTGCCGGGATTTGGGCGCCTGTTGCATACGTGCTGATATATGCTCTGGGGGTCTGCCTCTTCCTGCCCGCAATACTTCTTACTGCCTTGGGCGCTGCCATATTCGGCCCTTACCTGGGCTTTCTTTACGTATGGCTCGGGGCTATGATCGGCTCCAGCCTGGCCTTTTTTATCGGGCGCTACCTCGGAAGGGATTTTGCTGCCTCGCTCATCGGCGCTAAGCTGAAAAAATACGATGACCGCATCGAAAGAAATGGTTTTGCAACCGTACTATATTTGCGTCTTGTCTATTTCCCGTTTACGTACATGAACTTCGGGATGGGCCTCACTAAAGTGCGTTTCAGAGATTATCTTGCCGGAACGGCCCTGGGCATTATCGTTGGGACCTTTATCTTTACATTCTTCATAGGAACGGTAAAGGAGGTTTGGGCAAACGGCCGGTGGGCAGAACTTCTCACCTGGAAGATTTTCTTTTCTTTTGGCCTTTTTGTGTTTTCGTTCTTCATTCCGAAGATTGTCGAGAAAATAAAAACGTATCATACTGAATCGATATGACACGTTTTCTATTGACTTATCTTGCGGAGAATTCTAAGTTTTATCCCTTGGCAGCACCGCTATTGATACGAAACACGGCCTTACATATTGTCACAATAATTAAACAGACTATTGCATAATGCAATATCTCCGCCGATCCCCGCAAATGCACGACTTGTCAATAAACCTTGCTGCCGTTCTCGATGAAATGCCTATCGGCGTCTGCCTCGTCAGTAAAGAGCGCAGGATTGTGCTGATGAATCGTGCGATTGAGGCCATGACGGGCTTTTTCAGGGCCGATTGCAAAGGGCTTCCATGCTCGCACGTTTTGCGGTTCAACCACTGTTTCGACGACTGCCCGGTCAAAAGGACCGAGGGGGGGCAGAGATGCGTTCTGGAAGGTGACATAATCAACCAGGATAATCAGAAGTTACCGGTACGCATGACTTTTGCTCCTTTGTGGGATGTGACAGGACAGATTTCAGGCTACATTGAAACTCTGGAAGACCTGCGTCAGGTTCGTAGTTTCGACCCTGCGAGGATAAATCCTTTCAGTTTCGGCCGCATCATCGGCCGCAGCCCTCAGATGGAAAAGATCTTTCAGTCTCTGCCCGTTATAGCGCAATCCGAAATGCCTGTTTTGATTACCGGCCAGATCGGCACGGGAAAGGATCATATTGCCGAGACGATTCATTATGCCTCATCGCGGGCTAAGAATCCGTTTGTTACTTTCCGTTGCGGGGCGTTGCCCGAGCCGCTGGTTGAATCCGAACTTTTCGGGGTGCAAAAAGGCGCCTTTGCCGGGGCCGGCGATAAACCGGGAAAATTCCGGCTTGCTCAAAATGGGACCCTTTATATTAGTGACATCAGCGACCTGACGCCTTCACTTCAAACCAAGCTCCTCAACTGGCTGGACGAAAAAATCATTTATCCGCTGGGCAGCTCGAAGAGTTTTCATGCTGATGTGAGAATAATTGCCGCCTCGAGCAGGAACCTCGGTCAAATGGCCAAGGAGGCAACATTTCAAAACGCGCTTTATTTCAGATTGAACGCTGTCGGCCTTCATCTGCCGCCACTAAAGGAGCGCGACGAGGATTTGAGACTCCTTATGGATCATTTTCTCCACGCCCGCGCCTCGCTTCTGAACAAAAAGATTACCGGCTTTTCGGACCCATGCCTTAAAAGACTCCTCCAATACGACTATCCGGGAAATATCCTCGAACTCAGGCACATAGTCGAATATGCAGTCAGGTTAAGCCAGGCGGAACGAATCGAGCTTGGAGACCTGCCGGCCTATCTAACCGAAAATCTCACCGGCCTCGATGCACTATCCCCAATTTCGCCTTCGCCTCGGGGGTCGGATGCGCTGGGCCCCGATGAAACTTTTGACTGGTCCGCGATAGAGCGCAAAATGATACTGGATGCTCTCATGAAAGCGAAAGGCCGCCGCAGCAAGGCAGCTCAACTATTGGGGTGGGGGCGGAGCACTCTGTGGCGAAAAATGACACACTACGGGATTACTTGCGAATAGGTCCAGGCGAATGAAAAAACTTCTCGTTGTGCTTGATGGAAATGACATCGCTCCAAGATTCGATCTTAGCCTGGAGTTGTTGATTGTTTCTCTGGGCAAGGGTGGCAAACCGGTTGTGAAAAGGGACGTGGTGCTGGCGCGGCCATCGGTCGAGGAGCTCTGCCGCGTGGTTAGCGCCGAGAATGCGCATACGGTAATATGCGGAGGAATCGAGAAGGAGTATCTTCAGTACCTTGGGTGGAAGAATGTCGAAGTAATTCACTCGGTCATAGGGCCGGCCGAAGTTGCTCTCAGACGATTTCGAAAGGGATCCCTCAAGTCCGGGGACATACTTCTAAAAGAACGGAAGGTTTGAAGTGTCTTTGTCCGGTTGGCTCAAAAATCTGGGTTCGCTCGAGTTTCCGGATGAAGGCGGGTCCCCTGAAATTTACCGCCTGCTTCGCAAACGCATCATTGTCCTGATGCTCTTGATCACGGTTATTCCGCTTTTTTCCATGGTGATGATAAACTCTCACCAGTACCAGCACACACTCAGGCAGGAGATCGTTAACCCGCTGCTCGTCCTGGTGAACAAGAGCAAGCTTTCCATGGAGCTGTTCCTTGCCGAACGGCTTTCGGTCATAAGTTTCATCGGTTCCGAGCATTCGTTTGAGGAACTGGCTGACGAGGGAAACCTCAACCGCATATTTCGTGTCATGAAACAGGAGTTCGGCGGGTTTGTAGATCTGGGCCTGATAGATGAAAACGGCGTACAGGTGAGCTACGTGGGACCATACGGTCTCAAGGGCCGCAACTACAGCGAGCAGCCCTGGTTTCATGAGGTTCAATCACGGGGCGCCTACATCAGCGATGTTTTCATGGGTTTCCGCAGGTTTCCTCATATAGCGATGGCTGTGCAGAGAGGAATCGAGGGCGGAAAATCCTGGACTCTGCGGGCCACTATCGATACTCACACGATAGATGAGCTGATTGCTTCGATGCGGCTGGACGCGAACAGCGATGGATTTCTTGTAAACAGGGACGGCGTACTGCAAACCGCCACCAGGAATTACGGAGGCGTCATGGACCATTTCTCCGTCGGTCTGCCGCCCTTTTCAGTCGAGCCGAACTGCATAGAGACAACCGATTCACACGGCCGTGAAGTTCTGGTGGCATACTCCTATTTCCAGAATTCTCCCTACATACTGGTAGTCGTGAAACCCAGGGGAGAACTTTTCAGGGCCTGGAGCACACTGAAGAGCGAAATATTTTATGTGTTTCTTGCAGGCGTACTGATAATCGTGCTTGTT
>JBELAB010000239.1:0-5189 GCA_049509275.1 Syntrophobacteraceae bacterium
GTAACCATCCACGATTTTCAGCAGCTTCAGGGCGAAATTTGAGGCGAATGGCCCCTTTTGGACACGTGAATGGAAAGCTTGCCTGAGTTTTTCGTCCATACAGTTGCCCGTCCCAAGATAGACTTTTTAAAAGAATGCTTTTATACATATCTGCTTGCATAACTCTCTTTTTATAGTATTTTTGTCCTGTAACACATGCAAAATAAGGAACAGCAGGGGATTTTGCCGGAATCCGCTCATGAATCGGCCACTGCCGCGCCACGGGGAAAAGTGCTCCATCCTGCGGCGCCGAAAGATTCGATCCGCGAGACCAGGGAATTTTTACTACGCAAATCGGAATGAAAACTCATGTTTACATTCTCGGAACTTTTCGATCTCGCTATCCAGGTCGAGGTGAACGGCGAGCGATTTTACCGGTATGCCATGAACAGGGTAAAGGGAGATTCTCTCAAAAATCTCCTCGGCTGGCTCGCAGATCAGGAATTGCTGCACGAGAGCGCATTCAAGGAAATAAAACAGACAATGGTCCGTGAACCCAAACTTGCGCGCTCCTTTGCCTCACTCACGCAGCAGGCTTTGCGCCGCGCAATGGGTCGCCATGCCTTCTCCCTGGATGAACTTGAAATAGACTCGATTCGGGATGAAAAGGAGATCCTGCAGGCGGCGGTCGTTTTTGAAGAAGACACGATACTGTTTTTTGAATTCATCGCCCCCTTTGTGTCGGACTCGGGCGCTTCTTCCACTCTTGAAAAGATAAGAATAGAGGAGTCTAATCATAAGCAGCTTCTAATGGAGAAAATTTCCGAAATCTGAGCAAAATGTTTTTAGCCATGAATCATAAGGGAGTAATGAGATGGAAAAACCGATTGAAAATTTCTGGTCTATAAGACTTGTTGACCTTAGAGATGCGCTTGAGGCAAACAATTTTGAAGTTCACATCGCTGAAAATGTCGATAGTGCAAAGAAAATCGTCAGGGAAATTATTCCGCGGACCGGGGCGAAGAGCATTTCGTGGGGTGGTTCGGTGACATATGTACAAACCGGCCTGTACCAGGAGTTGAAGAATTATCCGGGCATCGAGGTCCTGGACACCTACGAAATGGGGCTCCCACCCGAGGAGATGCTCGAACGAAGGAGGCGCGCACTTCTGGTAGATCTTTTCATTACCGGAGCAAACGCGGTAACGGAAACCGGAAAGCTGGTCAATCTCGATATGACCGGCAACAGGGTAGCCGGCATCACTTTCGGTCCCAGGAACGTCATTATCCTTGCCGGGCGCAATAAGGTTGTTCCCGACATAGAAGACGCGATGCAAAGAATAAAAAATTACGCCGCCCCGGCGAATGCGATGCGCCTGGACAAGAAAACCCCATGCGTGAAGACCTCCATATGTGAAGAATGCCGCAGTATCGACCGAATTTGCAATACCTGGACTATTACAGAAAAGTCCTTTCCCAAGGGCAGAATCAAAATAGTGCTCATAAATGAAGACTTGGGGCTGTAGGTGTTTTGATCTTGAAAGCGTTCTTAACCTTTCCCCTGAAATAGGGCAGGTAGATTCTGAACGCAACTGACATTAGAGTTCACCTGGTTGTTTCTTGCGCAGAAAATGGTCCTTCTGATGCTAGGCTGTGGATAATTTGCAGAGAAGATCGACTGACATTCCAGGGACCTCACCGTCAATGATCTTCCGGGCAAAGATGATGCCTTCCGTATCTGCCATCGCTTTGCATGAGAAGGTATTTTCGGAAGAGAAAGTTTGCTCTCTCGGTTCGCCACCTGAATCTTTTTGAAGGGAAACAGTGACTTGTAAGGTCCAACGGTTACTATCGACAAGCTGAATAGATTTTGACCTGAGTAAATAACCCCTATAAACAAATCCCATTATCCATTCCTTTTAATTCACTTGGAGTATCGTTTGTCTCTCCCTGTGTCGAGTAAAATGACAATCTCGGCCAATTCGGTCTTGGCATTGAAACTTGTTATCGTACACTCCACCCTGTCATGAGTTAATTCCCCTATGGCCTTCGCTATTGCAGTCTCGATCTTCTCCAGTGTAACGGTCTTCAATTTACAGGCATAGGAGGCATGGTATCGCTCATCGAAATTTCCTTTTTTTTCTTCCATAACCACTCCTTTCTGAGTCCGGCGTTAAAAACAGCCATAGACCTCTCATGATTTACCAAGATAATCATCCAAACTGATGTTACGATATTTCCACACTGAAACAATCCATTGGGGATAAGTGATTATCTTATAAAGTTGCCCGGGAAAAGAGGCTGGAAACTTCCATCAAAAAGCGATGGCGGAAAAAGAGACTCTGCAGGACGAATGGAAAAATGACTGGTATGGAGAATACAATCGGAAACCTGGCGGGAAGCCGTGAAAATTTTCGGCATAATTTTGCAAAATGTGCGGATCGCTCTTATTATCTTGAGACTTCACAGGACACCGGATAATGAAAGAGATGTTCGCAGAATATAGACGTCCGCAGTCACTCGGAGAGGAAATTCTAAACGCCTTCAGCCACGCCGTAGCGTTGACTGCAGCTCTTGTTGCGGCGCCGTTTCTCATCGTCTCAACCATTCGTCACGGCAACCCATGGACCATCACCGGCTCCAGCATTTTTGCCGGGACTATGGTCCTGCTGTACCTGTCATCCGCTCTCTATCACGCTCTTCCAGAGAGCAAAGCAAAACGTGTGTTTCGGGTGCTGGACCACGGGGCGATTTTCTTCCTCATTGCCGGCACATACACCCCGTTTACGCTCGGCGTGCTTCGAGGTTCCTGGGGCTGGACACTATTGTTTCTTGTTTGGAGTCTTGCAATATTCGGCGTGACGGTGAAAGCGGTGAGAGGCATCCGGCGCCCCCTTTTATCCACCGGACTATACCTGGCTATGGGGTGGCTGATCATCATAGCTATCCAGCCGCTCCGGTCTCATATGCCTTCGTCCGGAATCCTCTGGCTCCTGGCGGGAGGTATCGCATACACGGGTGGTGTGGCCTTCTTTGCGGCTCGGCGGGTGCGCTACACCCATTTCGTATGGCACTTATTTGTCATCGCGGGTACTACATGTCACTACTTTGCCGTGCTGTGGTACGCTTGAAAAGAGAGAGAAATGAAGATCCCAACTCTGACTGATAAGATCATTGATCGCATGAAGGGTTCTGGAAAGAGTGGTCCGAACCAGGTCGACCCGGACCAGAAAAAGGTGCGCTTTTCCATATGGTACTTCGTCGCAGCCATGTTCCTGTTTTTTTGGTTTCAGAGCTACACGGGAGTTCAGCAGACCGAAAAGATCTCCTATTCGGATTTCAAGCAGTGGGCCCGGGAAGGAAAGGTGGAAAGTCTTGTCGTCGGCCCGGAGCAGATAACAGGCAAATTGAGAGGAGAAGAGGGCAAGCCGGCAAGAACATTCGTTACCGTTCGGATTGAGGACCCGGAACTCGTCGGGCAGCTTGAGCAAAAAGGAATCAAGTTCAGCGGCTATGTTGAGAACAAGTGGCTCGGGACGATGGTTTCCTACCTGCTGCCTCTCGGACTTTTCGTTTTCGTCTGGTTTTTTCTCATTAAACGAATAAGCGGAGGCGCGCAGGGTGTACTCTCCCTGAGTAAAGCACGAGTGAAAATCTATGGTGAGAAGGATGTAAAGGTAACCTTTGCGGATGTGGCCGGAATCGATGAAGCCAAGGGCGAGCTCGAGGAAGTCGTTCAGTTCCTGAAGGACCCGGAGAAATCTCAGCGCCTCGGAGGACGCATTCCCAAGGGGGTCCTGCTGGTGGGGGCGCCCGGGACCGGCAAGACCCTGCTCGCAAGGGCGGTTGCGGGCGAAGCCGGGGTGATGTTTTTCAGCATGAGCGGGTCGGAATTCGTCGAAATGATCGTGGGAGTTGGAGCAGCCCGTATCAGGGACCTCTTTAAACAGGCCAGGGAGCATGCTCCATGCATTATCTTCCTCGACGAAATGGATGCGCTGGGAAAGGCTCGCGGCCTGAATCCCATGGGCGGCCATGACGAGAGAGAGCAGACATTGAACCAGCTTCTTGTCGAGATGGACGGCTTTGATACGAGGGCGGGGGTGATCATCCTGGCCGCTACAAACCGCCCGGACATACTGGACCCCGCTCTGTTGCGCCCGGGGAGGTTCGACCGCCATGTGGCGATCGACAAGCCGGATATTCGGGGACGGGAGGCCATTCTCAAAATTCACGCAAAGGACGTTACGCTAAGCGCCGATGTGGATCTCAAAAAAATCGCAGCCATGACCCCCGGCTTTGTGGGGGCGGACCTGGCCAATCTGATCAATGAAGCCGCACTGACTGCAGCCAGGCGCGGCGCCGACGAAGTGACCATGGCCCATTTCCAGGAGGCGGCCGACCGAGTCATGGGAGGCATGGAGAAGAAGAACCGCGTCATGAGTCACAAAGAAAAAGAAATCGTGGCCTACCACGAATCGGGCCATGCGCTTGTGGCGATGCTTCTGCCGGGAACCGACCCGGTCAGCAAAATCTCGATCATTCCCAGGGGTATCGGGGCGCTGGGTTACACCCAGCAGCTTCCCACCGAGGACCGCTATCTCATGACCCGGGATGAGCTCCTGGATCGCTTGCAGGTGCTACTGGGCGGGCGAGTGGCCGAGGAGGTGGTCTTTGGCGATATTTCGACAGGGGCGCAGAACGACCTCCAACGCGCCAGCGATATCGCCCGCACCATGGTGATGGAGTATGGGATGAGTGAGCGCCTCGGGCTTTTGACTTACACCCACACGCCGCAGTCAAGATATCTGGACCTTGGATTGGGTTCAAACGAGAGAGAATACAGCGAGCGCACGGCACAGGATATCGATGAGGAAAAAAGCAGGATTATGGATGAGGCCCACCAGAAGGTCCTGCTCAAGTTGAAAAATTATAGAGATTCCCTCGAAAAGCTGGCCAAGATTCTGCTTGAGAAGGAAACCATCGATGGCGATGAGTTGAAACAATTTGCCGAGCAAGTCAGGGTTCGGGGGTCTGCGGCTGGTGAGAAGCCTTGATTGAGGCGCCGCATTGAGGTTATTTGTGAATCGGAGATGGATACTGGATATTTATCAAGTACGGGCCCTTCTCATCCAGCGATGCCTGCCTGCATGGTTTTCAATTTTTGAGGATGTCTTTTTCATTCGCGATATATTAAGCCGGTCATTTATA
>JBELAB010000024.1:0-13625 GCA_049509275.1 Syntrophobacteraceae bacterium
AATCATCGCATGAAATGGCGCCGAGCTGGGCAAGCCTCGCGCTCATTTCGACGGCTGTGGACGCCGGCAGGAAATAATTGCGTGTTTTTTCAATGACTGTCCTGGCAGTTTGCTCTATCAGATCGTCTCCGAGGTCCGAAACGATGGCTTTGTTCTGATAATAGCCAACAACGATGATAGGCAGCGCCGCAGTCACAAGCAAACAGACAAAAGCGGTCACTATTGCGGCGTAAAAGCTTACGCCTTTGATCTTGGACCTCCTTTGAGAAAATTGCTCTACCGGTACCGGCATTCGTTACTCTTTCATGCAGGAGACGCTAAAGCATTAATCGCGAAGAACGCCAAAGGTAAACGTTTACTCCTCTGGTGATCGGAATTTCTTTCAACTATCTTGAATCCAAAAATGCCAGTGAGCAGAATCCGTAAATTCCTCAATCCCTCAGTTCGCTTTCCTGCAAATACAGGCCAAATTCAGGGAATACTGTGGCGGATGGCTGAAATTACAATTGGTACATTCACCAGCGCTTAATGTTCGGGACTGAGGCAGCTCACGGCTCAGTGGCTTTTTTCTGTTCACTGCTCACTGTTCACTGCTCACTGATCACTGATCACTGATCACTGAGCATTACCAATTCTAGAATTCCGGGGGCCGCTAAGCCGTGCTACAGTGGCCCGTGGTCACAAGACACTTGACAAAACTACGGCTAAGCAGTACATTCTATGAATGATGACTCTTTCGAATGGGACGACACTAAGGCTGTCGAGAACTACGCCACTCATGGCGTCAGATTTGAGACGGCGCGGGATGTGTTCAAAGACGCCTTTGCCGTCGATTGGCTCGATGAGCGCGTGCCGTATGGCGAAGACCATTATGCCATAATGGGCTGGTGGAGAACCGCCTGTTGTATGTCGCTTACACCATGAGAGGCGATAAGATCCGTATTATTTCGGCCCGAGGAGCCGAGCCCTATGAAAAGCGCCGATACCACGAAGAAAACTCCTACTAGGCACGATTGGGAACGCTTTGACGCTATGACCGAAGCACAACGCCATGCAACCGCTTTGAGCGATCCCGACGCGCAACCCCTTACGCCTGACAATGTGAGACTTATGAGGCGCACGCCACAGTTGAAAGTCATTCGCCGTGCGCTTGGCCTTAGCCAGGAAATGTTTGCGGCGCGGTTCCATATTCCGCTTGGTACGTTGCGCGATTGGGAGCAAAACCGCAAAGAACCTGATGCGGCTGCACGAGCCTACCTTGTCGTTATCGCCCGCAATCCCAAGGCTGTGAGCAACGCTTTGCAACCCCAACCCATATAGCGGTTTAACTTTGCCCCATTGAATGATCCGAAACCTGGTTTTTGCTTTCACAAGGTTTCGTCATAACCTTGACGCATGGTAAAGGCCGATCGGGCCCAAGACAGCGATTCTATTCCCTGCCCCTTTAGTCCATCTGCCCCACGGGGTTAGACCACACAATATCATCAAGCGTTTTCCCACTTGCAATTCACCAGTTGGCCAACATCTTGCAAATTGCTCCTGTGCCGGTCTTTCCCGGCTTTATCTTTGATGTGAAAAAGTTTTTACAGACGTGAAAAAGCTTTTACAGACGTGAAAAAGTTTTTACGGATGGGGCTGCGGTGCGCCTTTGATAAAAAGGGGCTGCCGCTTTGCAGGTGTTTGCGGATGATGACGAGGAGCAAAGCTTGATACGTACCGGACTGATTCCCACCCGGCGCGCGGTGATCGACATCAATCGGGCGTGCAACGCCAGGTGCAGGATGTGTTACTACACATACGAGCAGTCCGACTGGTCCAAGCCCGTGGAGGATGTTCAAAACGAGCTGAGAGCCGGCCTCGAGCGTGGAAACACTTCAGTTGATTTCACAGGCGGCGAGCCGACGATCTATCCGCAGATGGCCGAGGTAATCCGGTATGCCGAGTCGATTGGCCTGCACACATGCATAATTAGCAATGGCCTCGCTTTGGAAAAAGTCAAAAAACTGGCGGAGGCAGGATGCACGGAATGGCTGCTCTCCATTCACGGCTTCGAGGAACAGCAGGACAGGGTTTTGAACGTTCCGGGCGCATGGGACAAAATGAACCGTACCGCTCGATTCCTCAATGAATCCGGTTGTTTTGTCCGAGTTAACTGCACTCTCACAAGGTACAATTTCAAAGACCTGCCCAAACTGGCCGCGTATTACGACCGCGAGGTCGGCCCCCGCATAGTCAATTTCATAAACTTCAATCCGCATTATGAATGGGGCAGGTATGAGCAGCCGGAAATAGTACAGCGTTTGAACGAGGTGCAGGTGTGCGCCTCCGAGGTTGCCCCATGGCTAAAGCAGGCCCTGGATTATCTGAATGAGAGGAAATACTGGGTGAATGTCCGGTATTTTCCGCTCTGCCTGCTCAAAGGCTACGAACATCACGTCTGCAACAATCCCCAGGTTATGTTCGACCCTTACGAGTGGGATTACGGCGTATTTCCCAAGACCTCCGAGGTCTACCTGGAACATGGCAGAGAGTTCCAGCGGCGGATTAACACCCGCGAGGGGGTCTGTGCATCGTGCGGCATGATTGATGTGTGCGGGGGACTCAACCGCAACTATGCGCAGCTCCATGGTTTTTCCGAACTCGACCCTTATTCGGAAACAAGCGGCTATCCATACCAGTTCAAAACGGACCTTGCGGCCGACGTCATAATTCCGGCTTTCAGACCCAGCGAGAATCTGCGAAACCTGGTCTGCGAAATAACGGAGAAGAGCGTTCCGCCGTATAACCTGGTTATGGTCACCAGGGAGCAGAGCGCGGCGAAGAACCGCAATGAAGGTTTGCGGGCGTCTCAAAACCCTTACGTGATCATGTGCGACGATGACGTATCGGGGCTTGCCCCCGGATGGAACAGAGACTTGATTTACAGGCTTCGGGAAAGCCGGGAATTATTTGCGATTTCCGCGCGCCTCATGAATTCTGACGGAACCGTGGGCCGAAACAGCGCCGGGCATTTCGACCTGGCGCCTCCGCTTGCCAAAGTTGACATGATACCTACGGCGTGCTGTGTTTTCAGAAAAACGGACCTTCGTTTTGACGAAAGGTATATCAGAGCGGGCTGGGAGGATACGGATTTTTTCATGCAGGCGCTCCGCAAATATGGGAGCCGGTTTGCAATCGCAAATACAATCCGGGTCCTGCATCTGAACGAGGAAAAGAACGGCGGCGGAGTGGAAAACGAGCACAACCGCCGGCTATTTCATTCAAAATGGGATTTTGTGGAGGCCGATGGGCAGGATGGGCAGAACCAATGCGACCGGCCTACTGCGAGTTCCAGTGGGACTGTCTATAATTGTCGGCTCAGCCTGAATGCTCTCTATGAATCGGTTATGGCCGACCCGACCGATATGGACGTCTTTAAATCATTAATCCAGCGATCCTACAGCTCCCGACGGTTTCACCTGCTCGAATCCTGCCTCAAAGAGCTTGTGAAAACCAGGTCCGGTTCGAAGGAGATCTGCTATCTGCTTGCTTCCTGCCTTTTCGAACAGGCGAAATATGATGAAGCTCGCCCGGTGGCGGTGGATCTGGCCTCCCGATACCCGGGCTATGCCCCTGCGAGGAGCCTGCTGGAGCAGATCGAAACCATGGGACAACGGAGCGCCCCGTGGATCCCGGGCGCAACGGCCGGGGACCCATGTATTGCCGGCGGAGCGAATGAAACCAATTTAGGAGAATTTGACAGAGGGAGAGCGGCATGGAGATAGCCAGTTGGGACACCGGTTGCGAGCAGATTCCTGCTCAGAGCTGGTTCGAAAAAGGTGAAGCGGCGCTTTGCGAAGACAAGCATACTGAGGCAGCCGATTGCTTTGGTCAGGTGCTGAAGGCAAATCCGTTCAACGCAAAGGCCCACTGCAGGTTGGGCAACGTCTACTGGGCGCAGGGCAGGATCGAAGATGCCCTCAACTCGATCACAAGAGCGCTGGAACTGGAGCCGGGGGACAGGGACACGGTGCTGGCGTGTACCCGCGTCTTCGCGGCGCTCGGCAAAGAAGATTTCGCCAAAGAAGTGCTCCAGTTATATGCGGACAAAAATCCTCAGGACAAAGAGATTCGCTCCCGGCTTGAGTCGCTCGCCGGGCCCGCCGATCAGGGTCATCAGTGCCATGATGCGGCCGAGTTTTTCAATCGACATGGAGAAATTCAGTTCGAGCGCGGCAATGCCGCGCATGCTGAAGCCTGCTTCGAAATGGCCATTGAGCAGGACCCCCTGATGGCCATGGCTCACAATAACCTGGGCGTGTTAAACCTCGGGAAAGGAAAGGTTACGGAAGCTTTGAAAAATTTCTTCAGGGCGATCGAGCTTAAGCCCGAAGATACTCAAATTCTCGCAAATAGCGCTCGGGGGCTTGCCAGGGCCGATCAGATCGATGCCGCCATCGACGTCTACAGGGAATACCTGCGCCACTCGCCGGAAGACAGCAAGGCATGGCTGGAGTTTGAATCCCTTATTCGGAAGAGCGCCGTGCCGGTATGGAATCCGGGCAGCCTTTCCGACGCGGTGGGTGATATATATTTACAGACTGCTCAGATGCTGAAGAAAGCCGGCGATTTCAGGGGTGCGGCCCAAGCAATCGAAAGGGCGCTGAAGATCAAACCCGTTGCGCCGGATTCCCTTTGCGTGCTTGCCTCGCTGCACCACGCCATCGGGCAGAAGGACGAAGCCGAAAATGTTCTTGACCAGGCGCTGATTATCGACCCATCGCACGGGCCGTGCCTGGAGATGCTTAAATCCCTACATAACGGTGACGGAGCGAATTGGTTTAAGGAATTTATTGACTAAAACGAATTGAGGGATGCCGAATTCAGGAATTTAGGGATTAAAACCAATTCCTCAATTCTTCAATTCCTAAATCCTTCAATTCCTCAATTGGTTTTGAGCCGCATATGAGTGAACCCCTCATCTCTCTTTGCATGATCGTCAAAAACGAGGAAAAGGACCTTCCCCTATGCCTGGAGAGCGTTCGCGGGCTAGTGGATGAAATGGTGGTTCTCGATACCGGGTCCGAGGATAACACGGTTTCAGTTGCGGAATCATTCGGCGCAAAAGTCTACCACATGCCTTGGCCGGGCAATTTCTCAGCTGCCAGAAACGAGTCACTGAAAAAAGCCGGCGGTAACTGGATACTGTACCTGGACGCCGATGAAACACTCGATCCGAACGGATGTGCGGACTGCATAAGAAAAGCGGCATCGGACCCAGGGGTCACCGCGTGGTCGGTGCCGATACGCAGCCACCAATGGGAGAGCGCCGCTTATAGCGTCACTGTGAACATGCGGCTTTTTCGAAATCTGCCTGAACTGCTTTTTGAAAATGAAGTCCACGAAAGAATCGAACCGGCGCTTGCCCGAATTGGGGCAAAAATAGCCCCCGCCCCTTTTTTCATCGACCATTTTGGCTATAGAGTGCCGCCGGAGGCGATGAAGAAAAAAATGCAGAGAAACCTCCTGTTGTCACAAAAGCATCTGGAACGAGACCCTCACGACCCCTATTGCCTTTACTACATAGGAGTAAGCCTCCTTTTGCTCCAAAGGGCCGCCGAAAGCAGAGGGTACTTTCAGCGCGTTCTGTTATCCAGGGACCTTCCGCTGTTCCTTGAAGCAATGACCTGTAACCTGGCGGCCTATGTCGAATTGCTCGAAGACCGGCCCGACGAATCGCTTGTGTTTGCCAAAAGATCCATCGATCTGGTGCCCCTGCAAAACACGGCATACATGGTGAGCGGTATAGCTCTTTTCCGCAAGGCAGAATTCGGCGCCGCTCTCCCTCTGCTGACAAGGTCTCAAGAGTTTCTCAGCCTCCGGCCTGACATGAGGCAAACCGATCTCAGCCAGGAACATGCGTTCATCGACAACCCGGAATTACACAAGCTGCTCGGAATTTGTCTCTCGGAAATCGACCGGCCTCGAGAGGCTGTCGAACATTTCGAGCATTTCCTGGGACCGGGCGGCAAGGACCCTGAAGTCGCAAGGCGCGCCGGGGTCTGTTGCGTAAACACGGGCGACTTCGCTTCGGGCATGAAGTACCTCGAAGAAGCCGAAAGACTCGGCGTGGCGAGGTCCGAACTGGTCCTTCCGATGGCCTTTGCCTCAGTGAAGCTCAAAGATTTCACCCGCGCGAGGCTTCTGCTCAAAGAGGCCGAAAAGAACCCCTCGCTCGACACGGACAAGATAAGTCAAGTAAGAGATCTTCTGGAATCGGGGCCTGAGAGTTGTTGCGCCCCTGTGCAATACCGTTCCGATTGCTCCGCTCCCAGAGTTTCGCTTTGCATGATAGCAAAAGACGAGCAGCAACGCATTTCCGGATGCCTGGAGAGCGTATGCGGTCTTGTTGACGAAATAATAGTCGTCGACACGGGTTCAGCCGACGGGACCAAGCAAACAGCCCGGTCATGCGGGGCTAAAGTATTTTCTTTTCCCTGGACAGACAATTTCGCCGAGGCCCGCAACGAATCCCTGCGGCACGCGACGGGCGACTGGATCATCTTTCTGGATGCCGATGAACGGCTCAATACGTTCGGCGTCGCGGATTGCCTGAGGAAGAGCGCATCTGCCCGGGGGGTGGACGCTTACGCCGTTCCCATTATCAACCCGCGCCCGGATGGAAAGGCCCATTCAACGACTGTGCGCGCTGTGCGGTTTTTTCGCAATTTGCCCGGCATGCGGTTTTTTGGCCGCGTGCACGAAAGCGTGGACCGATTTTTGACCCAATCCGGCACAGGGGTATGCCACGCCGATTTTGAAATCCTGCATTTCGGATATGCGCTGGGACCCGATATCGTCAGGAGAAAATACGAACGCAATCTCCATTTGCTCAACGAGGAACTGGCCGAAGATCCCGGCAACTCTAATTTCCGGTATCATTTGGGCCTGACCTTCATGGCCCTGGAACGCGAAGAAGAAGCACGGCAGGCGTTCGACCTTGCGCTTTGCGGCACAGGTCTGACGCCGAGCCTCGAGGCTATGATCCTTAACATGAAGAGCTATCATCACTTGAGGGCCGGCGAAATCACCCATGCGCTGGAAGCCGCTTCGCGATCGCTCTCAGTTGCGCCTGCCCAGAACACGGCCCGGTTGCTAAAAGGACTTGCGCTTTTCCGCAAACAGGCTCACGGTGAAGCCCTCCCCCTGCTTCTGGAGGCCTACCGATTCGTTTCGCTTCCGCCTCGGGACCGCAAAAGCGGTATCTCTTTCGAAGACAGCATTGACAAGATCGACCTGGTGGAAGTTATCGGAATCTGTTTTGCCGAAACCGGCCGGTTCGACGAGGCGATCCCGTTTCTCAAGCTCACCGGGCGCCTGAAGCCGGGGCCCGCCGTTTTTGAGCGCCTTGGAGTCTGTATGCTTAATTGCGGGAAATTTTCGGCCGCACTCGAGTACCTCAAAAAGGCCCGCAACGGTGTGATTGAACCCAACTCGCTCGCCCTTCCACTCGCCTTCGCATCTCTTAAGACCGGGGACCTGGCAGCCGCCGCAGAATACTTTTGCAGCGCCCGGCCCAGGGACGAAAGCGAGATCTCCGTAGCCTTTCAAATGATTCAGGCGATGGCCGCCGATAATGCCTTCAGGCCCTATCTCACCGGCTGTATCAGGAGCAAGGAGGATGCCTTTCGCCACGCTTTTGAGGGGCGATTTCTGAGGTTTGTGTCCGAGATCGGGGACCCCGAGTCTATTTCCCAAAACCCGCAAACCTGTGGAGGCATGATCTGATGGCCCAATCCCCCGGCCTCTCGGTCTGCATGATCGTAAAAAACGAGTCGGCAAATATTGCGGACGCCCTTGGCAGCTTCCGTCCTTTTGCCGATGAAATAATCGTTGTCGATACCGGTTCTACGGATGACACAAAACAAATCGCCGCCCGGTTTACCTCAAAGATTTATGATTTCGAGTGGATTGACGATTTTGCCGCCGCGAGAAACTTCGCCATGTCAAAGGCTGTCAAGAGCTACCAGCTCTGGGCTGATGCGGACGACAGGATAACCCCGGAAAATCAGGGTCACATCGAATCTTTGAAATCACACTTCGACGGTAAGAAAGCCTTCTATTTTATATTGGAAAACCATCAGTCAGATGCGTCTCCCAGTTCCTGCCGGCAGATGCGCTGTACTCCCATAACAGGGGAGGTGCTGTTTGAGGGGCGTATACATGAACAGATATTTCCCAACGCTGTCAGGGCTGGGCTTCAGTTGGTGACTACAGATATCGTGATCACTCACCTTGGGTATATGACCGAACAGGTTCGGATTGCCAAGGCAAAGCGAAATCTGGCAATGATGGAGAGAGAAAGAGCCGAAGGCAGGGACGATGGAGCGCTGCATTTTTTCCTTGCCCTGACTTATGCGCCCTTTGGGCGGCGGGTTGAGGCGATACGGAGCATGGAGGAGGCCCTGGAGCGTTTCGAGAAAGAAAACTACAATTATCATCTCATTCCGGAGGGTTACCTTTTCCTGGCAAGGGTCAGCTTCGAGATGGAAGAACACGACAGGTGCGTCCGCTATTTAGCCATGGCCGGAAGCCTGGTTGGCGGAAACCCGATGTACAACTTCAATATGGGAATCCTCTACCAGCGGTTAGGCAGACACTCTGAGGCGCTTAGAGTTTTTAAGGAAGTCTGCGGCAAAGAATATGTGCCCGATCTTTTCCCCACCCAACCGCTGGCCACTTACTCCGAACTGCTCCTTCACATGGCCTACAGTTTTTGTTGCTTGAACGATCGCCAAAACGCCTTAAAGCTGATAAACGCCTCGGCCCTGCAAGGGTCCGAACTCGCCAGAAGCTGGGAATGGTTGGGTACGAAGGCTTATATGTT
Organism: Syntrophobacteraceae bacterium; assembly: GCA_049509275.1. Taxonomy (GTDB): domain Bacteria; phylum Desulfobacterota; class Syntrophobacteria; order Syntrophobacterales; family Syntrophobacteraceae; genus SbD1. The sequence goes on from JBELAB010000024.1 coordinate 8,867, forward strand.
CAAAAATATCAGGTTTGCCCAGACCGCGTTCGAAACGGCCCTGCGCCTCGGCGCACTGGAGCCCCAAAGTTGGGGGCGCCTGGGCCTTATTTACAAGCTGCGCGGCTTTTCGCAAAAGGCGCAGGAATGCCTCCTGCGCGCGGGGGTCCGGAATTTGTAAGCGTTCACCGCAGTGAGGCACGGACAAAAATTCTCACCACAGCATCTCATGTCCCTCTGGGACAACCTGAAGTTCTCATCCGGAAAAAGAGCTTGACAGCAGGCCGTTAACAAAGTAAGCGTTACCTACTTTCGCGGATGGAACACACCATGCCACGAGGTGAGTGAACCGGGTTTCGGTTTTGAGGATTCCAGCCCAGCATGAGCCCTGCCGTTTTGAACGAAAGTACATCATTGGTACAAATTGAGCCACACTCCATGGCGCCCGGCTACATCAAAATCGTAGGGGCCCTGAAGCTGCTTCTAAAGGAAAAAGAATTCAACGCCATAACCTGGGCTGAAATCGCCAGGACTGCGGGAGTCAACGAAGCCCTTATCTACAAGTACTTCCACGACAAGCGTAACCTGCTTTATAAGGTCCTTCGCCAGTTCCTGGAAAAGTACGCTGCCCTGGCGGAAGAGGAGCTCAAGGTGACCTCGGGCGCCCTCAACAAGCTCCGAAAGGCTATCTGGGCTCAGTTCAACGCCTACAGCGAGGATCGGATTTTTGCAAAGATACTGATCCTGGAGGTCAGGAACTATCCGGACTATTTTAAGAGCGAAACCTATGAACTGGTAAAACACTGGGCCAACAGTATCCTGGAAATCATTGAGGAAGGGGTGAGGAACGGTGAAATTCGAAGCGACATCTCTTCGAGGCACCTGAGACAGATAATCCTGGGCGGCATCGAGCATCTCTGCCTTCCGGAAATCATCTTCGGTCGAGATTTCTCACCGGATACCCTCACCGAAGAACTTTGTGAGTTCATCTTCCATGGTATCGCACGAAGCGTAGAGGAAAAAACGGACGGCGGGGCCGGCCGAGAGTAAGGCTCTCGCCGGTGCTGCCGGGATTGCCGTTTCCAAGGGAGTAAAGGCGGTCTGGAAGCGGGGGATTTTGGGGCTTTTGAGTAAGTACTACATACATTATAACGGCAAGGAGTGGGCAATGTATCGGGAAGAGCACAATATATTTCGGCGGGCTTTTGGAAAGTTCATAGAACGCGAGATCTCCCCTTTCATCGAGGCATGGGAGCAGGAGGGCATCGTGCCCAGGGAAGCATGGGAAAAGATGGGGGACTCGGGCTTTTTATGCCCGTGGCTTCCCGAGGAGTTCGGTGGAAGCGGGGCGGACTTTCTCTATTCGGTGATCATCACCGAGGAGTTGTGCAAAGCGAGGGCGGTTGGCGTCTTTGCGCCGCTCCACAGCGACATCATAGCCCCCTACATTTATGAACTGGGAACCGATGAGCAAAAGCAGCGCTGGCTTCCACGGTGCGCCAGCGGTGAATGCATCCTTGCCCTCGCTATGACCGAACCCAACACGGGCTCGGATCTTGCGGCCATCCGGACCCATGCCCGCCGTGACGGCGACGGTTTTGTAATCAATGGAGCGAAAACCTTCATCTCCAACGGCATCCTTGCAGACCTCGTCATCGTTGCCTGCCGGACCGATCGGGATGCACCGGGTCCCAAGGGCATCAGCCTTATTTGCGTGGAGCGGGGAGCGCCGGGGTTTCTAAGGGGAAGAAAGCTCAAGAAAATGGGACTTCTGGCCCAGGATACGGCGGAGCTCATTTTTGAAGACTGCCGGGTCCCGGCCGGGAACCTTCTGGGCGAGCTCAACAAAGGCTTCTACTACATGATGCACCACCTTCAGCAGGAGCGGCTCGTGTGCAGTATTATGGCCCAGGCTATGGCCGAAGCCATGCTGGAGACTACGCTCCGGTACTGCCGGGAGCGCACGATATTCGGCCAGCCTGTTTCGAGCTTCCAACACAACGCTTTCAAGATCGTTGATATGGCGACCGAGGCGCAAATCGGCCGCAGCTTCCTGGATCGGCTCATAAAGGATCACATGGACGGAAAGGACGTGGTGACGGAGGCTTCCATGGCCAAGAGCTGGATCGCGGAGATGGCCAACCGGACGGCTTACACCTGTGTTCAACTCCACGGGGGCTACGGATATATGGAGGAATACCCGATCTGCGGGTTTGCCCGAGATGTGAGGCCCATTTCCATCTTTGCGGGCACCACTGAAGTGATGAAGCTAATTGTGGCCAAAAAAATGGGGCTCGTGTGAAGCCCCGAGCTGCATGTACGTCTTGGCGCGAGATACCGGGCGCCGGATGAAGAATGCAAAAATTCCATCAGGATGGGAGGAGTAAGGCGATGAACCTGAAAGACAGGATTGCGGTAGTTACCGGAGGAGCTTCAGGGCTGGGAGAAGCGTGTGTGCGCGATTTATTGAAGTGTGGCGCCAAGATTGCCATCTTTGATTTTGCAGCAGACAGGGGAAAAGAGATCGCTGAAAAATTGGGTAAGAACGTTATTTTTGTTAAGACGGACGTAACCGATGAAGAAGGGGTCCGTGCTGCCATCAGCAAAACGATGGACGCCTATGGAGCCATTCACATCGTGATCAATTGTGCAGGCACGGGCGATGCCATAAAGGTTTACTCAAAAAGGGGTCCGTATCCCCTGGACCTTTTCACGAGAGTGGTGCAAATAAATCTGGTAGGAACCTTCAATGTTATCCGCCTTGCCGTTGAGCAAATGATCAAGAACACTCCCTCGGAAGAAGGTGAAAAGGGCGTGATCATCAACACTGCTTCGGTTGCAGCCTATGACGGGCAGATCGGGCAGGCTGCTTACAGTGCTTCCAAAGCAGGCGTTGTCGGTATGACGCTTCCCATTGCCCGTGAGTGTGCCGAATACGGCATCCGGGTAATGACCGTGGCCCCGGGGATTTTCGATACGCCTCTTCTCTCCCAGTTACCGGAAAAAGCGCGAGAGTCTCTCGGAAAGATGGTTCCGTTCCCGCCCCGTCTTGGACGTCCTGATGAATTTGCGGTGCTGGCCCGCCATATCATTGAAAACACGATGCTCAATGGTGAGGTGATCCGTCTGGACGGAGCAATCAGAATGGCAGCCAGATAACCAATGTGAATGCGGAAAGACAGATAATCGAAGAGGGGAAACGGATATCATGTGGAAAGATGATATTGTTATCGTGAGCGCCGTAAGAACGCCTTTCAGCAAATTTGACACTGCTATGGCGGATATTTCCAGCATTGACCTTGCTGTGATCGTCCTGAAGGAGGTCATCCAGCGGGTAGGTGTGAAGCCTGAAGAGGTGGATGAGATCAACTACGGTGTCAGCGTGCTTGCTGAAGTTGCCCTGACATCGGACGTGCCGGCCCGACAGGCCAGTATCCTTGCCGGATTTCCCGGAGAAAACATGTCGAATACCATCAATCGGGCCTGCTGTTCTTCTCTTACCGCCGTCCGGCTAGGGGTCAACGCCATCAGGTTAGGGGATGCGGAAATTGTTATTGCCGTAGGTTCCGATAATATGCCCCGTACTCCCCACCTGGCGCCGGGACTCAGAAAAGGAACGCGGATTGGCCATATCAATCTCATCGATATGCTGTTTGAGCTAGGTTATACGGCCAAGGGATTCGCACCTGTTTCCAAGGATGCAGGCGAGGTCGCGGTGGAGAACGGTGTAACACGGGAGATGCAGGATGCCTGGGCGCTGGGAAGTCAGCAGAAATATGCCAGGGCATTTGCCGAGGGCAAGTTCAAGGTCGGGGAAGAGATCATTGCTGTCGTCATCCCTCAAAAGAAAGGGGAGCCGATTGTAATCGACAGGGATGAATCACCCAAGAAGACTTCTTTAGAGGCTTTGGCCAAGTTGCGTACGATATATGGGAGTCCCACGGTCACGGCAGGGAATGCACCCCCACTGAGTGCAGGTTCCAGCGCGATCCTTTTTATGACGAGAAAGAAAGCGGAAGAAAAAGGGTTGAAGCCTCTGGCCACAATCGTGGCTGTTGCCGGTTCAGCGACAGAAGCGAGGCGAATAGCGGAGATCCCGGCCTACACCATTGAAAAGGTCCTGCAAAGGGCGGGGCTGACCATCGACCAGATGGATATAATCGAGATCAATGAAGCCTTCGCCGCCGTCACCCTGACATCGACAAAACTTCTTGCCAAAGGCGACGAAAAGAAATGGCAGCAAATCCTGGAGAAAACTAATGTTAATGGCGGAGCCATCGCCGTGGGCCACCCGGTGGGAGCGAGTGCGGCCAGGATTACCATGCACGCCGCCTATGAACTGAACCGCCGTGGCGGAGGATATGGCGTGGCTGCCATCTGCGGAGGCTTGGCTCAGGGCGAAGCGATTATCTTAAAAGTTTAACCATCCCAAGCTAAGGAGGAACAAGATGCGCCTGAATGACGAATACAAGAAAAAGGTTGTCTCAATGCAAGAGGCGGCAAAACAGATCAGATCAGGTGATTTCATCGGAATTGGATTGGGCGTCGGAGCCTGTTCGCCTCAGATGTACGATGCCGTATTGGAGCGCTGGGAGGAATTGAAGGACGTGACCATCAGCGACACGGTCCAGGTACGTCCATCCAGGCTTTACGATCCTCAATTCATGTTCCGGCTTGATGGCCATATAAATTATCGCCCGGCGTTCGGGATGCCCTTAACGCGAAAGATAAATGAGTCTCGCTTGTCCGATTTTTACCCGCTGCAGACCAGTGACGGGGG
>JBELAB010000240.1:0-5189 GCA_049509275.1 Syntrophobacteraceae bacterium
GCTGGTCTGTTTCCTGGTCCTGGCCGCCATGATGGTAGGACTGTGCCATTTATACAATGCCGGAATGGTTGCCTTTGAACCCGTGCTCAGCTCCAAAAGCCTCGCCAAAGTAGTCCAATACCACTATAGGCCGGGAGATAAGGTCGTCATAAACGATTTTTATGAGAAAGGTTCAACCCTCAATTACTACACAGGTCTCCAGGTTTACGTCATGAACGCCGGGTTCGGCGTTCTCTGGTACGGCCTGCAGGATAAAACAGCCCCAAAGCTGTGCCTCACGCAGGATGAACTGATCAACGAGTGGACGTCCGGGAAAAGGATTTTCCTGTTCAGCGAACAGGAACCACTCAAATCTTTCCTTTCATTGCACCCTGATTTTAATTATCGGGTATTGGCCGAGAGCGGCGGAAAGAAAATCCTGATAAACTGGTGAAATGAACTTAGAGATTTATGGAATCACCCCCCCATTTTTATAAGGGGGAAGGGTGGATCTTAGACTTTACCGACATAACCAATGTTTTTCTTCTGAGACCAAAAGACCAAATTTTTCCCCTTAGAGTTGATAAAAAGCTGCATCTTCATCTGAGCTGCCCATTCCCCCCTCGGGGGAAAACACCCCAACCCGGCAATTCTATCATTTTGCCATCTCATTTATCTTGACTTGCTCACAAAATTACCTGATATTTCAAAGACACAATCGCTCCCCTGTTCATTACGTTCGAAGAGGTCAAGAGATGAAATTCTGGCGCGTTCCCCTGGATACAGAAGAGATCGTCGTTTCCAAAGGGGTGGTCTATATCATAGAAGACCGATGCAAAGGGTGCGGATACTGTATCGAATACTGCCCAAGAGATGTTCTGGAGGTTTCCGAGCGCTTCAACTCGAGAGGATATCACCCTCCGGCGATAAAGCAGCCTGATTTGTGTGTCAATTGTCATTATTGCGAGGCTATCTGTCCCGATTTTGCGATCTACTCGCTGGAAGCTCCGGCGCAAAGGATTTCCGAGCTTTCAATCCAATAACTTTTATGGGTTTTTTCTTTTTATGAAATCTGCAGTTCTCACCGGAGAGCATTTCATGGATGGTGACTCGGCATGCGCGGAGGGGGCGCTTGCCGCCGGCTGCCGCTTTTTTGCCGGGTATCCTATCACACCGGCCACCGAAATAGCCGAGCACATGGCAAAAAGGCTTCCGGAACTTGGCGGGGTCTTTATTCAGATGGAAGATGAGATAGCCGCAATGGCCGCAGTTATTGGTGCTTCCTGCGCCGGAGCAAAAAGTATGACGGCGACCTCCGGTCCGGGGTTCAGTCTGATGATGGAAAACATCGGGCTCGGTCTGGTAATGGAGACTCCGTGTGTGGTAGTAAACGTTCAGCGTGCAGGTCCTTCGACGGGTCTCCCGACTCTCGGCGCTCAGGGCGATATGATGCAGGCCAGGTGGGGCTCTCATGGCCATTACGAGATTATAGCACTTGCCCCTTCTTCGCCCCAGGAGCTTTTCTACCAGACCATTACCGCATTCAACTTGAGCGAAACATACCGGATCCCCGTAATGATAATGGCCGATGAGGTAGTCGGCCACCTGTGTGAGAAGGTCATCATACCCGATCCATCAAAAATAGAGCTCCAGTCCCGCCCCCGCCCTAAAGGAAGAAAGGACCGGTTCAAACCTTTTCATCCCGGCGCCAATGGAGTAGCGCCAATGGCTCATGCCGGCGAGGGCTATCGGGTGCACTTTACGGGTCTGACTCACGACGAAAAAGGCTATCCGGTGATGACCGTCGAGGCGCATTCGGAGATGGTCTCACGAATAACGGGAAAAATCCGTGCGAACCTCAGCAAGATCATACAGGTGGAGGAGTACCGGCTGGAGGACGCCGATGTGGCGCTGATATCATACGGGATCAGCTCACGGAGCAGCCTGGCAGCCGTCGATGAGGCTCGGGAACAAGGCATAAAAGCCGGTCTTTTGCGACTGCTAACCGTATGGCCTTTCCCGGAGCATGTAATAAGAGAGCTTGCAAAACGGGTGAAGTGTCTAATAACGGTGGAATTGAACCTGGGGCAGATGCACCTGGAGGTGCAAAGGTGCGCCGGAGGTATGGTCCCTGCCCTGCTGGTCGGCCATGCCGGAGGGACGGTTATTACACCCGCCCGTATACTCGAAGAAATACATGTCGGCAGCGGTCTGGGATAAACCACGGACTTATAAGACCTATTGATTTTACCCGGGAGGCTCTTTCTTAGCTTTGAGTCAGGACGCGCATGAACAACAATCGCTCCCCCAAACATCCACTGGATAACATCCTGCGAACCGATCGCATTCCGCATATATGGTGCCCCGGATGCGGGATCGGCACGGCCTTCTCCTCATCGCTGATCGCCATCCAGTCAGCCGGGACGGACCTGGCAAACACCGTAGTAGTGTCCGGGATAGGGTGTTCGGGAAGAGGCGCCGGGTACGTCAAGCTCGATTCCTACCATACCACTCACGGGCGGGCAATCCCGTTTGCCACCGGCATGAAGCTGGCCAATCCCGAACTGAGCGTTGTCGTTTTCAGCGGCGACGGAGACCTGTTTGCAATCGGTGGGAACCATTTCCTCCACGCTGCCAGAAGGAACATGGATCTGACGGTGATCTGCGTGAACAACTTCAATTACGGAATGACCGGTGGACAGGCTGCGGCGACAACCCCCAGTCTGGCCAAGACGGCCACCACACCACTTGGCAACCCCGATGCGCCATTCAACCTGCCCCTGCTGGCATACGCTTCAGGGGCCACCTACGTTGCGCGCTGGACAATACTTCATACGCGCGATCTTACTCAGTCGATCGGGGAAGCGCTTGCGCGCCGAGGCTTTTCGTTCATCGAGGTTCTCGCCCCCTGTCCTACCGGGTACGGGCGCAGAAACAAGCAGAAGCCGATTGATTCGCTCAAGCTCTATCAGGAAAAGGCAATAGTAAAAAATGGCGCAAATCCTGCCGAAGTTATCCTGGATTTCAAGCAGGGCATAACTCTTGGGAAATTCGTAGAGTACGACAAGCCGACCTTTTCGGAGGCCTACGAAAGGATATGCCGCCCTCGTGCGTCATGAGATCGAACCTGAATCGCAAACAATTGAGGCCCCGGGGCTGATAATAAGAGCCGAGTGAGAGTGCAATGGACCGGACCACGACCGCAAAACTAACGACAGAGATCCTCATAACCGGCCTTGGTGGGCAAGGCATAGTCCTTGCCGGCCAGGTGCTCGGGATGGCGGCTTGTCTTGCAGACCATCGGCAGAGCACTCTTACGCAGTCCTACGGCCCCGAAGCTCGTGGCGGGTATTGCAGCGCTCAGTTAATCATATCGGACAAACCAATACATTACCCTTACGTGCGCAATCCGGACATCCTGGTGTGCATGTCCCAGATGGGATACGAGAAATACCGCCATCTGCTCGAAGACAACGGAATCCTCATTATTGATCAGGACATGGTGAGGTCTGCCGATAGTGCCGGCGGGGGCGTTTTCCCGATCCCGGCAACCCGCATAGCCGAAGAACTTGGCAGAAAGATGATGGCCAATATCGTCATGCTCGGCTTTGTAACCTCGATAACCGGTGCAGTTTCCCTGAATGGTATGCTCACCTCTGTAGCCGATTCCGTCCCCAAGGGAACTGAAGACGCAAACATAGCCGCTTTCAACAAAGGTTACGATTTCGGGCAGGCTTTGCTCAAGGCCAGGCAGAAAAAGGCCGCTGCAAACAAGGGGGCCGGTTCATGAAAAATCCCAAGGAACGCCTTGAGAAGGTGTGCGTAATCGGCGCTACACCGGCGGGGATCGCTGCAACCAATAAATTGGGCGAGATGGGTATACCGGTCACACTGATTGACGAAGCCCCCGACCTCAACGAGAAACTGGCCTCAGACATCTGGCGGATGCCCTCGGGGGTTAGTTTCAACTATGCTCTGCGCCCCGGGCTTCTTCGAATAATGAGAAATCCGAGGATCAAGCTTCTTCTTCCCGCTTCAATTAAGTCGATCAAGCACACTCCCCAGGGATTTGCAATACGTTACAAAAAACCGGCCACCTACGTTGACGCCGATAAGTGCACCCTTTGCGGTCTATGTTCGCAGAATTGTCCGGCAGTGAGCCCTGACGGCGTAAAGGCCCTGAAGTACGGAGGAAGGCACGCCCTCCCGGGAAGGCCGGTAATTGATAAGCGCAAGACTCCTCTGTGCCAGGCAAATTGCCCTCTGGGAGTTAACGTCCAGGGATACATGGCGCTGGCGCATGCCGGGAAGTACACCGAGGCGCTCGAACTTATCAGGAAGGACAACGCTCTGCCCGGCATCTGCGGAAGGATATGTACTCATCCATGCGAGGCTGCATGCCGCAGGAGCGATCTCGATCAACCCCTTGCCATACGGGACATAAAGCGCTTCATTGCCGATAACGCGTCTTTCGACATGACTAAGGCAAAACCAACCGGGACCCGGCCCGAAAAAATTGCCGTGGTGGGTTCGGGACCTGCCGGACTTGCCGCAGCACACGACCTTATCCGCTTTGGATATCGAGTGACGGTCTTTGAGAAACAAAAAGCGCCGGGGGGTCTTTTGCGCTACGCAATCGGACCTTACCGACTCCCGCGCCCGGTGCTCGACCAGGAAATCGAATACCTTCACCGGATTGGAATCGAATTCCGCCTGGGCTGCGAATATGAATCCTCACGGGACGCCCGGGACTTCTCGGCGATTGTTCTGGCCGCAGGATTGTGGGAAGACCGAAAGCTCAATGTCCCCGGAGAAGAACTTGACGGGGTTGTCGGATGCGTCTCATTTCTTTCCGCCGTGCATCGGGGAGAAATAAAGTCTGTTTCCGGAAAAACCGCGGTCATCGGTGACGGCAACGCCGCATTTGAAGCCGCACGAACGCTTGTTCGCCTTGGCGCCCGGGTTACATTGATTTCGTGGTTTCCCGAGGAACTGATCCCAGCGGACACACTGGAGGTGGAAGAGACGCTAAGTGAGGGAGTAGCGATAAAGACCAGCCTCAAAGTCGCGCAATTTCTGGGAGCTGGCGGGAGGCTGAAGGCCATACGCCTCTTTCCGACCATCCCGGGCCCACCGGACGCCAAAGGAATCCCATGGCCGGTCCCTATTGAAGGCGGCAAGCCGATCGAGATTGAATTCGAACGCGTTGT
>JBELAB010000241.1:0-5170 GCA_049509275.1 Syntrophobacteraceae bacterium
GCTATTCTGTCTGCCGGTCCGGGCGAATGGAGCTGATGCTTTCAAACCGGCCCTGTGACTCATTTCTCGGGGGCTGGAGGGGGTTGATGCCCGAATTGTCCATACCCAGCACGACGAGGTAATAGTCGAAGCCAGAGATGGCGTAGAGGATCAGGTGGAGGCGATTGAAAAGGAGAATTGAAATCAGGTTAAACGGGGCATTTGCATAACGACTGTATTTTCCTCATGCTAAAAATAAGGGCAAGTAGAGCGCCCTTTGTTACTCAGTTTTCCGATCAGGATGTTCTGAAGCTTTACCGAGACTTCACCCTCAAAAACTCCGTCACACGAATGATCAGGCCAGTTTTCTGAGCCAGGTAGGCTTTGAAACAAGTTTTAGGACCATATGGAGGGACACCGTGAGGAGATTAAACAGAAGGCAAAAAAGAAGAAAGCCAGGTGGGGGGCCTGGCTTTCCGATGTGAATGGTTATGGGGAAGGATTTAAAAGGAAGGAGGGGCATCCTATCCTTAGATGAAAAAATAACAGATTTTCCCTTTTTGAAAATCAGGCATGGAGTGTATTTTCCATTCATTAAAACAGTAATATGAAGGTGGAGTTCTACCTGCTGTTCCCTTTTTCTGCCTGCCCCAAATCGGGAAAATTCTATACTGAAAGGCGAGTCAAAACATGATTAGGAAGTGCTGGCGAGCGGGATAACCGGTGCGGGTTGAGAGTTGTCGCTTGCGCTTTGTGCCACAGCGGTCTTGTATACAACATGATGGCAACGACCGATAGCAGAGACGTGTCTTTCGACTTTGTATACTTCAGATCTGCCACGTTCTTTCCTCCTATGCGTTCACATAAATCACCTCTTTTGCCGGCGCGGTGAATGTAGCCGCATTCTTCCTGACGAACTCCTGCACGCTCAGCGGCCCTTGCCCCGTTAGCGTGAACACGTCGTCCGACATCCGGTCGTAGCGTCCAGCGCGGTGCAGATCGGCCATCGTCACGAGGTGGTTCACCAGGTGAACGGGCAAGCCGCGCTCGAGCAGCCCGTCCCGCCATGGCCCGACCGGAATGTCCTGAAAGGTGATCGTGCGGCCAAGCGCCTTCGAATACTCCTGTGCATAGAAATGCATGTTCTCGGACTGCGGACCGGTCAGGTGATAGATCTTGCCGATGTGCGGCTGCGGATTGGCGAGCAGCGCGGCGACCACACGTGCAACGTCTTCCGCTGAGACCGGCGAAGTCTTGCCCTCGCCGAACGGTAGTCTGATCTGATTTAATTTCCTGACCGAATCCGAAGTGAAAATCAGGAAGAAACCTTCGAGAAACACTGTCGGCCGCACGTGCACGACCGGCAGACCGGACCAGTTCAGCGCCTGCTCGGCGAGCCAGTGCAGCTTGTGCTGCGGGCTCGCGGTGGTTTCCGTAATGCTCATCTGTGAGAGCGTCATCTGCGACATATTGATGAACGCCTTCACGCCGTGATGCTTAGCCACCGCTGCCGTATTGACCGTTGCGGCCAGATAGGCATCCGAAACCGACATGCCGAAGTACATCGTCTCGCAGCCGGCAATCACCCTATGCATCGAATCGAGATCGAGCAGATCGCCGGCCACGACCTCCGCACCCATGTCGCGCAACGCCTGCGCGCGTTCGTCTTCACTTCGCACCATCGCACGCACCGCTTTGCCTTGCTTCAACAGCAGTTCGGTGACCGTGCGCCCTACCGCGCCGACTCGGCCCGCCGCGCCGGTGACCAGAATGGGATTTGCCATGTTTTCCATGCGTTCACCTGAATCGAAGTCAGATTTGTTGAATGCGAGCGTCAGCCAGCAGAATCACTTGCCCCTTAAGGCGTGACGTTCGATAATCATTGCGAAGAGAGGTGTCTCCTGCAGGAATAGGGGGAGCCTAATATCCCAATGTTCAAGCCGGCACGTTGCGCCAACTGTGAAACCAACTGTGAAACCACCTCGACAGGCCTTCGAGAATCAGTGCCGTACCGATACCCCAAGCCCCGTTTGCCAGAAACGCCGTAATCAAAAGAGCCAAATGCCAGCCGCCTCCCACGGGTTGGCCCTTTAAGGGCAGCACCACCAAAAGTTGTACCGCCGGAGGCAAAAGAGCGCCAAATAAGAATGCCGTTACCCAATAACCTCCATGGACTGGGAATCTACGGTGGACTATGGAAAAAAGAATGCCCCAAACTCCACCCCAGAACGCATAAGAGAGAACCTGCGGCGCTCCGACGCTGTTGCGCGCGATCGAAAAACCACTGTAAGGCGCCAGACCGACATGCCAAAGTATCCAATCGGTCGGTTGATTAAAAGTCAAAACAGCGATAAAGCCCGCCGTGAAGCCAAACAAAATCCGTGCTGGATAGTTCAAAGATTCAATCCTATAAGTCATGAAGGCCTCCCGGGCAAAAACCATGTAATAGCCTTTTCTCGACGTGAAAGGATTATTCGGTTATTCGACCCTCGGTCGGATAGGGTTCCGTGCCCTCCCAAAGGCGGAATCAATCTTTCAACGCTCTAAATCACGGTAACTCCGGTCTGCGCCATCACGGCCGATGCGCACAGGACGGCTGCTGCTCCGATCAGGCCAATGAGTGCATGCCTCATGACAGTTCTCCTTGGTAGCTGAGAATAGACCACGCATGCAATTTAATCGGATGCGATATATATCTTAGTTCATCTCTGGACCCCGCAGAACGTCGGGTTCTTCCCTATTATCGCCATTGCTGCCAAAGCGGTGACTATCCCGAAGGGCAGATTTACCAGCAGCAGGTAGACTGCGAACAACGGTCCCTGCTGAAGCCCGAAATACCCCGCGCCGCTCATCGGCAGGAAGATTATGTAGAGCGCCAGCACCGGCGCGAGGAAGAATAGAAGACCGTAGAGGTATAGGTGCTTCCAGGCGGTCTCTATAAAAAGCCCGAACAGGATACCCCACAGCCCGCCCCAGAAGAGCGGCTTGTATATGTCCGGCGATTTAAGGGATACCGGGGCTTTTACCCCGAATGCCGCGCTAAGCCCCAACTCAAACAGGACGCGGCTGAAAAGGACCACGGCCAGCGCGCCTATAACCCCCGCTGCGAAGCAGATTGCCACCCGCTGTATCAGAGTTAAGCATTTTTCCATCACGTTCTCCTTATTTATTTATACCCACAAGAAGGTTTTGTAGAGGGTTGTCAGCCCATATCACCATGCTCAATACTGTAACTGTAAACCAGGTCGGAAGTTATCCCGCATCAACTCTCCTAAGTGCTTTTACCCTCTCGATAATTTTGGGGATGAAGAACGAAAAGGCAAAAAGACCAAGTGAGAAGAATACCTTCCAACTAAGCAATTCTCTCCATTCGCCGCTTGCCCAGACGTCTCTGACCGTCCCGACAAAAAAAGTGAAAATGAAGGTGCCGACGATGATACCCAGCGCCGTCCCGGAAAAATAATCCCGGAAACGCACACGGGTTAACCCCATGCCGAAGTTCAAGGGGGTAAACGGGAAGTAGACAAGGCGCAGGTAAAGTACTGTGGCAAAGCCGTTTCGCTCGATGGCCTCATCATATTTCCTGAGCCTGTCGCCGATGAGTGAGGCGGCAAAATCCCGCCCCAGGTAGCGCCCGATAAAGAATGCCAGGCTAGATCCCAACATGGCCGCCACCCAGACGTAGAGAAAGCCAAAATAGGGTCCGAAGATGGCTGCCCCCAAAGCGGTGAGAAGGGTTCCCGGCACAAACAGGCATACCCCTGCCGCGTACACAATGATAAATGCCAGTGGGGCCAGGAATCCCGCATTCTCCAGAAAGTTGCCCAATCTTTCGGCGGTAAGGAATTCTTTCACCGGTGTGAAGCGAACAATGACCACGGCCGTGATTACGAAAAGAACCAACGCGGCCGCCTTTATCTCTGCTCCCATTTGCTTTTCATGTGATTCCATGCGACTAAGCCTCTAAGCCTTGGGGCCCCTTAGCGGACCCGTGCCCAATATTTTTTAGCTTCTCCATAAAATTCCACCGTCTCCAGCCAAGCCACCATCGCAAAACTGACTTTGCAAATGGAGTCAATCGCGTGCGGTTGTACTCATCGGCCACCTGCCGGATGGCCTCAGCCTGAGTCGGATAAGGGTGGATTACGTTGGCCATGGTCTTGAGGCCAAGTCCTCCCACCATGGCAAGACTGATTTCACCGATCATATCACCTGCATGACGGGCCACAATGGTGGCCCCGAGGATCTTGTCGGTGCCGCGTTTCACGTGCACCTTCACAAATCCCTCTTCCTCCCCGTCCGTAACAGCCCTGTCCACTTCCTTCATGGGTCTGACGAAGGTGTCCAAAGGAATGCCTCTTTCCTGAGCGTCTCTTTCATACATCCCGACATGAGCGATTTCCGGGTCAGTGTAGGTGCACCAGGGAATGTGAAGTGTGCTCAGTTTCTTCCGCCCCATAAAGAGTGCATTCTGAATCACTATGCGAGCGGTGGCGTCGGCCATGTGAGTGAATTTATACTGAAGGCAGATATCTCCGGCGGCATAGATCCGGGAGTTTGTCGTTTGGAGATAATCATTCACTTTGACCCCGTCTTTATTGTCGTACTCGACCCCTGCAGCCTCAAGATTGAGCCCCTCGACATTGGGGGCCCGCCCAAGGCCAAGGAGAATTTCATCCACAATCAAACTCTCTAATTTACCGTCTCGCTCGTAGCTGATCTGCTTTCCCTGCTGGGTAAGAGTTACTTTTGTGGGGCGGGTTTTGAGGATGAGTTCAATCCCCTCCCTGAGAAAAGTCTTCTGGAGTATTTCGGCTGCGTCTGCATCTTCGCGGTTTAAGAGATGGTCGGGCCCCTGAAAAATAAAGACTTGCGATCCCAGCCGCTGGAATGCCTGGGCCAGTTCTGATCCAAGCGGGCCGCCTCCGATTACGGCAAGGCGTCCGGGCCGCTCCGTCAGAGAAAAAACCGTTTCATTAGTGAGGTATCCCGCTTCTCTCAGGCCTTCGATCGGCAGTTCTACCGCTCGTGCTCCTGTGGCGATTGCAGCCTTGGTGAAGTGAAGATCTTTGTCTCCCACAACGACAGAATCCGCTCCGGTGAACTGAGCCTCCCCCAGAAACACGTCGACTCCCAGACCCTCAAAACGCTTTACCGAATCGTGGTCGCTCATTCCCGACCGTAGTCGTCT
>JBELAB010000242.1:0-5116 GCA_049509275.1 Syntrophobacteraceae bacterium
GGCCTAAAAGAATCGCCGAAAAAGCCAATCGGCGGATTGCCAACTGGATTTTTCAGACCGTCCGGAACAAAGCCCGGACGATGGCCGACGCCCGCGCTAAAAAGTCCGGTATTGCGCTCGATCGGTTGATTACTTCCCGCGAGGAGATGGACAGGGAATTTATTGAGGCTGAGGAAAGCATTGCCGACAGTTTCCGTCAGGGCTCCATCCGATTTGATCGATCCTCGATTACGATAGACGATGTGGGCGGGGTCAAAATCCTGGGGACTCAAGAACAACTTGTAAAGGTCGAAAGAGCCCTCAGGAGCGATCCTTCAATAGGCGTTGGAGAGCGGGAGAGTTTTTACGGGAGCTATGAAGCCTCCAGCCTGGTTCTTGATATTCCGTGGGATCCTGAAGGAGTTTGCAGAAAATACCGGGATTCGAAAAGCTGGGAAAAGTATTTGAATCGGGGTATTTCAGCATCCGAGTTGAAGAAGGGGATTGAACCCTTCCTGGAAAACGCGGAGGCGCGAATCAAAATCGAACTGATCCTGTCTACACCGGAGGCAATGGTGGAATCCGAGCTGGGAAACAGCATCCACGAAGAGAGGATAATCGCCCAGCGAGACCATAAACCCTACAAAGGATATATTCCCACCAACGTCGAATTTCTTCTGGAGTACCTGTTTGCCGTCGGACTCAGTCCTGCGGCTGAGATTAAGGACGTTCCGATAAAGCTCTGGGGAAGGTATTTGCCGGATACGCTCGTTATGTTCATTCGTGAGCTCTTTCGGCTTCCTCAACATGATCTCTTTTACTAAACACAGGGGACTCAATGCTCGACAAAATCTTTTTTTTTAATATGATATGGCTCATGCCATGTGAAAGTTTTTCCAAATTAACGCGCGCTCATCCAACCTGTTGCCGCCAAGGAGTTGACAATGCCCGAATTCAGTTACCAGGACCCTTTCCCCATTGGGGAAGATGACACAAAGTACAAACTGCTGGCCAAAGGTTATGTTTCTGTTGCAACCTTTGAAGGGAAACAGATTCTTAAGTTAGCGCCCGAAGGACTCGAATACCTCGCAAATCAGGCAATGCGTGAGGTCTCCTTTCTGCTTCGTCCCAAACAGCTCGAAAAGTGGGCTGCAATTCTTGAAGATAAGGAATCCTCTCCGAACGACCGTGGCGTAGCCATTGCCCTGCTTCAGAATGCGGAAGTAGCCGCCAAGTTTGTCCTGCCGCTGTGTCAGGATACCGGGACCGCCACGATTGTGGCCAAAAAGGGCCAGGATGTCTGGACCGGCGTAAAAGACGAGGAATTTCTTTCCAGGGGAGTCTATAAAACCTACACGGAAGAAAACCTGCGTTACTCTCAAACCGTCCCTCTGACCATGTACGAAGAAGAAAATTCAGGCTGCAATCTTCCAGCTCAGATCGATATCTACGCGACCGACGGGGCGGAATACAAGTTCCTCTTCGTAGCCAAGGGTGGTGGTTCGGCCAACAAGAATATGCTCTACCAGGAAACAAAGGCGCTCTTGAACCCGGTGAACCTCGAGAAATTCCTGGTGGAAAAGATGATGAGTCTCGGTACGGCCGCTTGCCCACCCTATCACGTTGCCTTCGTGATCGGCGGCACGTCGGCAGAGGCATGTCTTAAGACGGTAAAGCTTGCGACGACCGGTTATCTCGACCACCTGCCCACCACAGGAAACGAGGGAGGCCGGGCATTCCGGGATTTGGAAATGGAGGAGAAAATCCTCAAAGCTTCCTACAAGCTCGGATTTGGCGCCCAGTACGGCGGAAAACACTTCGCCCTGGACGTAAGAATCATACGGCTGCCACGCCACGGGGCTTCGTGTCCGGTCGCAATGGGAGTTTCCTGTTCGGCGGACAGGAACATCAAGGCCAAAATCAACAAGGAGGGCATCTGGCTCGAGGAACTCGACGCGCACCCGGAAAAATACATACCCGCAAAATATCGTGGAAAACATGACCATGGCATTGTGAAGATCGATCTCAACAAGCCGATGAAAGAAATCCTGGCCGAACTGTCGAAGTATCCGATCAAGACTCAACTCTTTCTGACCGGAACGATAGTCGTGGGCAGAGATATCGCGCATGCCAAACTCAAGGAGAGAATCGACAGAGGCGAGGGGCTGCCTCAGTATCTGAAAGATCATCCCATCTATTACGCAGGCCCTGCCAAAACCCCAAAGGGCATGCCTTCCGGCTCATTCGGGCCGACAACCGCCGGCCGCATGGATTCCTATGTGGACCTGTTCCAGTCTCATGGAGGCTCCCTGGTCATGATCGCCAAGGGTAACCGCACAAAACAGGTGACCGACGCCTGCAAGAAACACGGCGGCTTTTATCTTGGCTCGATCGGTGGGGCTGCTGCTATCCTGGCCCAGGACAACATAAAGAAAGTCGAAGTGCTGGAATACCCTGAGTTGGGTATGGAAGCAATATGGAAGATCGAAGTAGAGGACTTCCCCGCTTTCATCCTCGTCGATGACAAAGGCAACGACTTTTTCAGCCAATTGCCCGGTTGTAAGTGAGACTTGTGGTCGTGCCGGCAATTCAATTCGAGAGATGGCCGGCCGGTTCTTCCTGTTGAACAACGGGAGGGTTTTCAACCGGCCGGTCTTTTCGTTGGCGCCGTCGAGCTTAAACCTCAATGGACATGAGTCATTTTCTCCACTCTTCTATCACTGGATTGCTCAGAACCCCGATCGTCTCTATTTCGATTTCCACTACGTCTCCATTATGGATTCGTCCCACTCCGCTCGGGGTGCCTGTTGCGATGATGTCGCCCGGCATGAGGGTAAAATTCTTTGATATGAATGCTATTACATCGTCCACCGGGAAAATCATCTGGGAGGTGTTGGCATCCTGAACGGTCCTGCCGTTTAACCGGCATTGAATGCGCAGCCCCTGAGGATCGCCGATGTCTTCCTGGAGAACGATCTGCGGCCCAATGGGACCGAAGGTATCCAGAGATTTTCCCCGAAACCACCCCGAAATGTCGCCGGTCTGAATATTGCGCTGGCTGACATCGTTCATGCACGTATAGCCCAAAACATGCTCAAACGCCTCATCGGGCGTTATATTCCTGCACTTCTTCCCGATTATTACCGCCAACTCGGCTTCGTAGTCGGTTCGAAGGTCCTCGAATCCGTATTCCAGCAGGAAAGCGGGTATCACGATAGGTTCGCCCGGCCCTATGAGTACGTTTGGGGTCTTCGGGAACAGGACGGGTTCTTTAGGGACCTCCTCTGTAAACCCTCGGACTTTGACCGAATGGCTTTCCGCAATGTGGCTGCGGTAGTTCAGCCCAAGGGCGATTATCTTTGAAGGATTTACCTGGTAAGACTGCGATTTGCCCAAAACCGGTAAAAGGACCATATCTTTTGTCTTTCACTCCTTTGGCGGAACTATCGGCATAGCCATTTTATCGTATCCAGCCGGCAGATCGAAGAGGGAATCGTCAAGCGGACCCAACTTGATATTCTTATACTCCATTGTCATTTCTGAATCTTCGATCTTGATCGGAAACGGAAATTGCTTGGAAATCCAAAGGGAAGTCTTTTCCCCGTCTTCTATGATTTCATATTTCTTGCAAGGCATTCCGGAAACGGTTTCTTCCCCGAGAAATTTAGCATTCTTTTCCTTGTCGGCCGTCCATTCTTCAAACGTCTTATCCGTAGACTGATAAGGCATTTCAACATATGTTTTCTCTTCAGGCGAGATCATCCAGGTCAGCTTCTTATCGGGCCGGATGATCATGACTTGAGTCTCGTCATCCCCAGAAGTTTCCTGCTTAACTTTGTCGCCTTTTACAAAAATTTTGCCCCTCATCGGTTCATCGCCTTTGGGCACTATGAACATATCCGCTGAAAACTCCGATGCTTTAGCCTGATGGACCCCCGGAAAAGCCAGGACAGCAAATGACACGGAAAATATTACAGAAAAAATAAGCATCCTTCTCATCGCATACCTCGCCGGCTGTTTGGTTTGAACGGCGGACGCGCCGTAATGCCACGCCGCACACGAAATTCGGAGACTACACTTTATTCTTGTTACGATATACATTGTACTCACCAGGCTGTCAATAACCCTGACCGGTTCCAGGCCCGGTTACCCGTCTCCATCCAAATGCCGGGTCAGTCCCGCCAAAAGCGGTACGTTGATCCGGGGCAAGCTCTGATCGGGGGGCGGAAAAGGACTCTTTCAGGACAGGAATCCGGATGGAAACCAGCGAAACTGCAACCGATTGGAGTGTAACGTGGCGCCGGAAGATTTCGCTTATTTATCGGAGAAGGCTGGAGAGACGCTCCTTTGCGCTTACATTCAACCGAGGGCCTCGAGAAGTGAGTTTTCAGGCACTTTCCGCGAGAGGTTGAAAATACGCATCAGCTCACCCCCGGTTGAAGGAGAGGCAAATCGGGAATGCATTGATTTTCTTGCCAAAACTCTTGGTATTTCCAAATCCGAGGTCAAACTGCTCAAAGGTGGGCAGTCACGTGAGAAGACATTCGTTATTTCAAAGCCGATCGGGTTCGTTCGTGAAAAATTGAAAGAAGCGGGTCAGGACCGTGTTTAAAAGGACCCTTTTCGAACGGAAATGAAATGGCTGTCTCAGGCTGGGCTGCAATGCAATATTCTTTTTGTCAAAAACAAACTCTTCTGTTAAAAGGGGATGTGAGATATCACTAGGATGAGCGATTTCTTGCTGACTGATCTTGTCCGGCGCTGGTGGGAATAAAATCAAGCTCTATTTGTTATTCGGTCCCTTGTTGCGCATCATCCGAACGCGATGCCCCGCCATGCCCCAACAACCATCGAATTGCTCATTTAAGGTTGCGCTTTTCAAATGCGGGCTGTTCCGCCCGTCCTTCTCTTAATCTATCGAGGACTGTATTGTATTAAAACATTGTTGTCACTTCACCGATCATCAGGAGACTGCCATGCGAGAAGCCGTAATCGTCAGCGCCGTTCGGACCCCTCTGGGGAGCTTTAATGGGTCGCTCGGTTCCATAGGGGCCACAAAGTTGGGTGGTATCGTAATCGAAGAAGCTGTTAAGCGCGCAGGAATAGGCAAAGATCAGGTAAACGAAGTCATAATGGG
>JBELAB010000243.1:0-5110 GCA_049509275.1 Syntrophobacteraceae bacterium
CGGCATATCATATTGATTTTATTTAGTATTTTTGATTTGTCCCCTTAAAAGAAGTCCAGAATGGCGCCGAAGCCTTGGTTTGCTCATGCTCGAACCGAGCCTTTCCCAGTGCGGCGTTCAGTCTAATAGCTGAAGGCCAGTGGTTTATTGAATCCCGCTTCGATTCCCTTTTTCAAAATCCCTTGGGCAATCAATGCCTTGCGGACGACCGTACTCGCCGAAGAACTTCTTCGGCAGGCATGCTGATATTATTTGATTTTTCGGCTTGCGAGCACTGATTGGGCACGGGTTCGTGAAATTTCACATACCTCCCTTTCAGACTATGGGGTCAGTTTTCCCCCGAATACTGTCAATTTCCCTTGGCAGCTACCGGGGGGACACTGACTCCACTTATCCAGGCGCCAGAAGGTCCCTGTAAAGCGAAGTCAGTTACACTCCTCTGTTTGAATTTGCGGGAAGATTTGGGATAATGCGCCTGTGATGGAGATTTAAGGGATCTACGAGTTGTTGCGAAAGCGACTTCTTTGGAGAAGGTTGTGCGAACGACATCGGAACTGGACAAATTGTTATCCGAGGCCGAGCAAGAGCTGGTACACATGGATGCGCGGAGGGCGGAAATCCTTCAGCAGATACAGCGACTCAAACTGGAAAGAGATTTGGCAAGTCAGGCGTTGGCGGTCCAACCACCGAACACCAGGATAACGGCGATCACAAACGAATCGAATCCAGAGGACAAGATAGCCCTTTTTCGGAGGTTGTTCAGGGGTCGTGAGGATGTTTATCCTAAAAGATTTGAAAGTGCAAAGACTGGGAAGGCCGGCTACCAGCCTGCCTGTCAAAATGAATGGATTAAACCGTTCTGCAAGAAACCGAAAATCAGATGCGGCGGGTGTGCGAGGCGTGAATTTTTACCTGTCATAGATGATGTTATCAGAAATCATCTACGCGGGGCTGATCCGGGAAGCAAATCAAAAAAGGATTTCACGATTGGAGTTTATCCTCTGCTTCCGGATGAGACTTGCTGGTTCCTGGCAGCCGATTTTGACAAAAAATCATGGATGGCGGACATAGGCGCAGCCCTGGAGACGTGTAAATTTTACGAAATTCCTGCTGCCGTCGAGCGTTCCCGCTCCGGGAACGGCGCGCACTTATGGATTTTCTTTTCCTCACCTGTTCCCGCAGCAACTGCGCGACAGATGGGTTCCTTTATTCTGACACAGGCTATGGAGAAGCGCCCCGAAATCGGCCTGGATTCATACGACCGTTTGTTTCCGAATCAGGACACAATGCCAAAGGGCGGCCTTGGAAGCCTTATCGCACTACCCTTGCAGAAACACCCCAGGGACAACGGGAACAGCCTCTTCGTGGATGAGGATTTTCAACCTTATTCGGATCAGTGGGCATTCCTTTCATCCATGCGCCCTATGGATCGAATAGAGGTTGAATCCATAGCTGTTGAGGCTGTCCGCCGCGGCAGGGTGATCGGAGTAAGAATGGTGGTCACCGACGATGAGGAGGATGAGCCTTGGACTGCGCCTCCTTCGAGACGGCGAAAAGATCCCCCTCTACCTCGCCCGCTCCCGGAACAGATCACTCTTGTAGTCGGAAACCAGGTGTATATCGCAAAAGATGAGCTCACCCCGGCATTGAGAAACCGCCTTGTACGCCTCGCCGCCTTTCAGAACCCGGAATTCTATAAAGCCCAGTCAATGCGGCTGCCGATATTCCAGATACCAAGGATTATCAACTGTTGCGAAGATTTTCCCCAACATATAGGAATTCCCAGGGGTTGTCTGGAGGAGGTCGTCGAGTTTCTAAAATCATTAGAGATAGAACCAGTATTGGTTGATGAAAGGAACTCTGGTGACCCAATTGATTTAGGGTTCCACGGCACTCTCAGGGACGACCAGCAATACGCCGCGGATGCGATGTTGGCCTATGACACTGGCGTACTTTCAGCCCCCACAGCCTTTGGTAAAACCGTAGTGGCAGCCTATTGCATTGCCAGACGCAAGGTGAATACCCTCGTCTTAGTCCATAGAAGGCAGCTTCTCGACCAATGGATTTCGCGGCTGAGTGCTCTGTTAGGGCTCAATAGTGGGCAAATAGGCCAAATCGGGGGAGGAAAACGCAAGGTGACAGGAATAATTGACGTGGGAATCATCCAAAGTCTATTCAGGAAAAAAGAGGTGGATGACGTCGTCGGCTCTTATGGATACCTCATCGTGGATGAGTGTCACCACATTTCCGCAAGGAGTTTCGAGGTTGTTGCGAGGCAGTGCAAAGCCAGGTTTGTTACGGGACTATCGGCCACAGTCATGAGGAAAGACGGGCATGATCCGATAATTCTCATGCAGTGTGGACCTATCAGATATCATGTCGATGAACGGAAGCAGGCTGCTGAAAGACCATTCAAACACAGGGTGCTTGTACGCAGAACTGAGTTCATGCTGCCCGATATCTTCCAGTACAGAGACGACATTGCGATCCATGAACTCTACTCTGCATTGGTCTCCGACAAAGAGAGAAACAAAATGATCATCGAGGATGTCCTGGAAGCTGTAGGATTGGGACGGTCTCCAGTAGTCTTGACCGAGCGAAAAGAACATCTATCAATCATCGAGGCGCTGCTCACTCCGCGCATCCCCAATCTCATTGTTCTGAAGGGAGGCATGGGGCGTAAACAAAGGAAGCTTATGTCAGAAAGTCTGTCGGGAATTCCTGAAAATGAACCAAGGGTGATTCTTGCAACCGGACGATATTTGGGCGAGGGCTTTGACGATGCTCGCCTGGACACCCTTTTTCTGGCACTCCCGGTTTCGTGGCGTGGAGTACTCGCTCAATATGCCGGACGGCTGCACCGCCTCCACGAAAAGAAAAAGGAAGTCATCGTTTATGACTATGCCGACTTTAAGGTTTCGATGCTGGCAAAGATGTACGAACGCCGCCGCCTCGGATATCGAAGGATTGGATATACGATAGAGGAGTAAGCAGCCGACAGAGAATGCGGCCTGAAGAAATGGACGGAAAGAATTCGGGCGTCCCAAATTCCGGGGGATCATAAATTCACCACATAAGAGAGCCAACAGACCATGGCAAAGAAACGACTGGGGAAATTACGGCCACGCTATCGATTTGCTCTGAATCCATACTCATACATGCGCTGGAGCAAGTGTCCGAAATGCAGGCGCCTCACTTACATGAGAAAATTCCCTTTGCTCATCCACGTGGATGGATACGGCCTTCTTAACCTGGGCAAGACCTGCCGCTACTGCCCGAAATGCGAGTTCATCATAGCCCACCAGGATGACCTTGAGCATGTGATGGCGGAGATTTTTTCGGGATCCTACCCCGATGTTGTCGGAAACGAGTACCTGGTGATAGGGGTAGTGGAGCAAAAAGTCTGGAAGCAGGGCTTGGTCGAGCAGCCCAGCATCAAGGAGGTAATAGAAAACACGTCGGATTTCAAGGAGCATTTGGTCCTCAGGTGCGATCCCGGAGGGTGGTTTCCTCCTGGCTACAAGCGAGGCTGAATGCCGGTAATCAGGCCACGGCATCAACGGCATGGACGGTTATCCTGCCTCACTTTAGGCCGGCCTGGTCCAATCGTTTCATTAATGCTTTGCGTCGGGCGTGGGTGGCGCGAAATAGGGTAATTTCCCGAGAGAATTCGTCATATTTTTGTTTTAGGGAGTAAGCCTCCGATAAATCGACGAGCAGATCGCGCGCCATGTCTTGAGCCGAAGCGATTCCCCGTGCCGCCAATTCATGGGCCTGCTTCCAGTGGCGGCCGAAGTCCTTGGCCAACTCAGTCAGGTAGCGTTCGCGTTGTCTGCGGCGTTCTTCGAGTTTCCGCAGTCTTTCCCTTTTGTCCCGCTCTATCCGCTTTGCCCTGGATCGATCCACCTCTTCCAGTAATTCGGCAACTGAGCGCGTTTTTTCAAGTGAGTCGCCCTTTTCAGTCAGACAATGATCGCGCAAAGAGGCGGTGAAATCCTGCCGAATCGTTCGCTCAGCCTGCCTGGATCTTCCCTGAAGCAGAAGCAGGAGATAATCTTCGGCCTTCTTCCGCGGTATACCGGCCACCCATTCGGACATCTTGCGCTCGGACTGGGACGGGTCCTGAGGCGATGGGCTTGCGAGCGCGGCGGCACTGAGGAAATCGGCGTCAATTCCCAGAAATTCAGCAAGCGATGACTGCGCCGCAGTGAGAGAGCCCAATCCGGCCGGAACCTGAGGTTCGTCATCATCTTCCGCAATATTGCCGACATTGACGCCTTGGAGCCAACCGAGGTAGAGCGCGCGGAGATCACCTCGCTCAAGTTCGTCGCGTATCGGGATGAGCTGTGCCATCCAGCCCTCGGGATCCGCCCAATCTCCGTCCCGGGCTTCGTCGTTTCGCATCCATTCAAGGATGAGATGGTCGCCCGTGTACCGGAAGCTGAAAAAATCGTCGATCACGTAAGGGATTAATGTCCGCTTGTCGATTGACTCCTTGGGCAGCCTCAACATCAGACGATAGGTTCCCCAATTCGCGAAATAAACATGTGCATCGAAGTACTTCTCCATCATTTTGTCGGGTGAACCTTTTAAGTCACCCCAGTTATACTCATTCTGGAATCGAGTGGAAGTGATTTCCGCGCGTGTTGAGAGCCTGCGTAAAGCGGCCATCTCTGATGGATCCAGCGACCGGTCAATCGCAAGGAATTCATAATATTGGTATTCGCTCATCTTCCCCAAAGTCCGGTGCAATGACAGATCAATAGTATAAAGGACCGTCTCTCAATAAACTTCCTGATGCGTTCCAATGGTTTCCAGGAGGATTGCTTCAGAGCCCTGGTACTGTACAAACTCAAAAATGATCCTGAGGTCATAGCCTGGGCTGCAAGCCCAAGATCCTTCAAATTTTCCCTTGAGCTTGTGTGTTTTTAGCAAGGGGTGAAAAGCATCTTCTGCCAAGAGATGCAAGGCGGCCCTGATATCATCGGAAGCGCTGGGATTTTTCCTGATGAGCCGCCGTGCCGAACGAACAAAAGCGTTGGAGCGCAGCAGCGGACGCTTCATGACAGTATTTCCGATAAAATATCGTCCGGAGTCGCCGGCCTGACCC
>JBELAB010000244.1:0-5093 GCA_049509275.1 Syntrophobacteraceae bacterium
GGGAATTGAAAAACGAATCGCTCCGGTTCCACATCGAACCGGGAGAGCATCCTCTTTTCTTGAGCAAAGATGCTGTAAACCGCCATGCGGAATGGCTCCGGGGGATGAAGGGAAAATTCCTCGCTCGAAGAGAAGAATTGAAGGCGGTAGTAAAAGAATATGTTGGAGTAGGGACATTTATCGAGAGCAAATAGTGGATCAGACATTCCTACCGCGGCCGTTTTCGCCTGGTACGTTGTCAACAAAGTTATTACATGTTGCAAGGGATAGTCACCCCGTACCGGCCTCCGCCGGCATGACGGAAAGCCGGGGTCCAGTGCTTTTAACCAAATGAAAAGAAGCTGGATTCCGGCCCCCGGACTGGACACTTCCGGGGCAGGCTTCGCTGGAATGACGGGCTGAAGGTCCTTACCTGTCGGAACTTAGTTGACAATATACTAATGTCCTGAGTTACAAGTTCATTGCATAAATTTCGTAGGGTGGGCACGTTTTATGTGCCCACCAATCAGTGGTGGGCAACGCTCTGAGACTGTGTCGCAAACGTAATATTTTTCGTATTTCCCCCCTTTTCTAAAGAGGGGCAGGGGGGATTGTGATGCTCCAATGGTGCATTATTCCGGGTGATAATTGTGTTGCATTCCGTTGAACGATCTGACTTTATATCCGCCAATTAATCTGAGGTGATGGAGAGACTCAAGGGTGCACGTTGCGGCAATGAACCAGCCTATGCTCTTCAGATCGACCCCTAGTTCCTTCACGAGATAGCTCGGCAACCAGGTATTCGCTCCGTAATATCCGAACTGAAGAAAGATCGCTGTACATGACCAGGCGAGAAATGTGTATCTTACGGATTTTATCGCCCAGATCTTGGCGAATTAGTTCTCCCTCTTGACTCCAGAAAGCCGAGTAGCCTCGCGGCCGGCTCGCCAGCTTGGCGAATCCTCATGGCCCCAGAGGATCCACAGCGTCAAAGCCCCCGATACAATGGCGCATAGGAACAGGGTTCTCCATCCAAAGTTTGGCAAGACATAGGAAGACAACAGGGCTGCCAATACATAGCCTATCGACCAGCCCGCCTGCAGGATGCCCAGAATGGTTGATCGGATCCTTGTGGGGACATACTCGGCCGCAAGGGTCAGGCCCACACTGTATACAACAGCGAGCCCGAATCCTGAGATGAAACGGATAATAGCTATCTGAAAGTAAGTTTGACAAGCGGAAATCAACGCTGTTCCTACCGAGAACAGGAAGATCGCCCGTGACCCTTATCCTGCCGAGTCTGTCAGAAAGCCATCCCCCCAAGCCCCCTCCAAATCCCATTCCGAGCAGGGTAACCGTCGCAATCGCTCCACCTGCGACGTGGGGAAAGATGCAGCTCCTTCATGATGCTGGGGAGCGCCACCGCAAGCATCTGGAGATCCATTCCGTCCACGACTAAATCCGATGCAAATTGCCGTTACGATGACCTTTCCTTCTCGCGTAAACTTATCAGCCGAGTCAGTAGCCATGGCCTGATGCGCCCTTCCTAATGATCAAGATTCAGTGGAATCGATTCATACGCCGATTTGATTTTCGTGTAGAAATTATCGAAGGTCTCCAGTTGCCCCGTCGATTTTTTGCCCAAGACTAACCCTAGCGAATCGTAGGCTCTCATCACCCTTATCTGTTCTTCAGTGGGAGGTTCGACCTCATCAAGGTTCGGGGCCACCTTGAGATCCCATTGGACGATCTGTCTTATGTCATCTTTCGAGATACCGGGATAAAGTGTTTTCAAGTACATTTCCTTGGTCTGGTTATCGAATCGGAATATGCACTTTTCGGTGATGACCATATCCGGTCCGCCCCCCCGCAGTCCTGTCTTTTCCCTCTGTCCCGGTCCGGACAAAAAGCCGGGGGACGTAATGTAATCCACCCGCTCTACAAACTTGCCCTTTTCCAGACGCATCATAATAATAGTCCTGCGCGCAGAGGAGGCCATGTCGTTGGCCCCACCGCTTCCCGGAAGCCTGACCTTGGGACGAGCATAAGAGCCGCCTTCGCCCAGAATAACAGTACTGTTCAGATTTCCGAATCGGTCTACCTGCGCCCCACCAATGATTCCGATATTGACAAATCCCCGCTGCATGTCACTCAGGACCCGCCAGATCGGAACGGCGGCCAGGGCATTATCGGTCGTGGGGTTGTCAGAGATCGTCCAGGGGATCCTCCGGGTACGGGATCCGATTCCTCCACCCTCATAGAGCAAAATAGCATTGGGGGCATGAGTAGCAACAGCTACCACTCCGGCAATCAGGGGAATTCCCACACCAATGAAGGCAGTATCATGATTCCGAATCTGTCGCGCAACGGTGGCACCCATTAATTCCGAAGTAGAGTATTCTTTTGCACAGGCCATGGGTCCGCTCCTATCCCTCTATCCGTGGGATCCGGTAGTTATCGAATTCAAGCTGCCTGAGTTTCTTCAACCGCTCCGATCCGATCTTTTCAACTCGACTCCTGTGATCCTTGATTTTAAAAATCCATTCATCCATCCAAGCCTCTATTCCTTCCCTTGTTTTCGAGGCTGCTGTCATTTCCCGGCGAAAAGGCACATCCATCCAGTAATAGCCCGATACCGGAAGAGGATGGCTGCCGAAAGGGATCTCCACAACACCGGAGACACAGTAGGATGGCACTGTTGTCATATTCGGGATTTTTCTGAATTCGAGTGTGGGTACAATCTCTTCGCAGGTAACAATAACTTCCTTAGCCGCGCGGGCAATGTTTTCATCGTTGCCAAGCATCCCCCAGATCTGCGCATTTCCGGAAATATCGGCGCGCTGCACGTGGATGAACGCCACATCCGGCTGGGCGGCGGGAACCAGCGCTACGGGTCCGGTTCCATACGGGTCCTCCATAACTTTGATCCGTGGAT
The DNA here is from genome assembly GCA_049509275.1 of Syntrophobacteraceae bacterium. GTDB lineage: Bacteria > Desulfobacterota > Syntrophobacteria > Syntrophobacterales > Syntrophobacteraceae > SbD1. The sequence continues at coordinate 2,915 of JBELAB010000244.1, forward strand.
TGTGCGTGACGAGATCCGATCCGAGGAGTGACTGAGTCGGCATATAGGGGGCGCCTATCGCCCCCGCCAGAAAGCGCAGAGATGAACCGTAATTTGAGTATTCTTCAATTTCGAGATAATGGGGAATTCCTTTCTCAACGGCCCTCCGGTAATTGTGGCCAATTCCGACCACACCGATCCAAACATATGCCGCTTCCAACTTCCGGATGCAGCCGCCAGCTATCATGATTTCGGCGGGTTCAACTGATGAATCAGTAATGTAGGTCAGATTTTTTCTACGTTGCCTCACGATTTCATAGACCACGGCCATCGGTTCGCGGGCGATGATCCCACCGAAGCTTAGGGAACATCCGTCGGTAACGTAACGGCTAACAGCCTCTTCGAGAGTGATCACCTTGTTTTCAAGATTCTGCTGCATGGGACCTCCTGCTCACCCTCGCCGCTCCATAGATGAAATAACGCCAATGGAACGCGCTCGACATGCACTATACTGAGTTTCAGGTGCGATTTGAGTCGGATTCCTCCGGAATACAGTCGACGGCGCCGGAAGGGCAGTCTTCTGCGCACATCCCGCATTCAGTACATACGGTTTCGTCAATAGAATACTCTCCCACCTGACTGATGGCACTGACCGGGCACACGTCTGCGCATAACCCGCATGCGGAACATCTTTCTTTATTGATTTGATACAAGGCTCCTCCCGGACTACCTATTCGTATATTTTTTCGTCCTTTTCCAAAGCGCTTACGCAATCGAGTTCGACGTTGCGTTTGTTGGTTCCCTTTGCCACTTCGGCTGCTCGAGCGGTGTACCATTCGTGCTGGATGATTAGGCTCATGATCTCGTTCGTCCCGACCCAGATCGTCGCAAGCCGGAGGTCTCGAACGATTCGCTCGATTGGATATACGTCCGTATATCCAATTCCGCCCATCACCTGCATGCAAAAATTAGCAATGTCCCAGCATTGCTCTGTAGTGAACTTCTTCCCTTCAGAGACGAGCCGACGGCAGTAAGCATCCTCCGCACCGTTATCGACGGCCATGGCCACGGAGTGGAGGAATGCCCGGCAACTGTCGAGCTTAAGGACAGCTTCGGCTACCTTAAAACCGACTGCCTGGAATTTGTTAATCGTTTGGCCGAAAGCTTTTCTCTTGCTTGTGTAATCGGTTGCGATCTCGATGGCAGGTCTAACTGTGCCGATGATCATGGCCGAACTGTCAAGCCGCTCGGGAATCATCATGTGGCTGAAAATGTTAAAGGCCCCGTTTAGCTCTCCTATAACATTTTCCTTAGGCACCCGGACATTATCGAAAACGACCCGTGCAGTGCCGCCCCCACGGCCGCCCATGAGTCCATAGATGTATTCCGTCTTAACGCCCATCTCCCGCTCCACCATGAAGACCGACATCGATTCACGGGATTTTCCCTCTGGATTCGTTTTGGCATAGACCAAAAATAGATCCGCTCCCTCACCACCGACGATGAACCGCTTCTGCCCGTTCAGGACAAAATCATTGCCATCTCTCTTGGCAATGGTAGTTGCACCGAAAAAATCCGAGCCGCCGCGCGGTTCGGTCAGACATTCGGCAGCAAACTTTTCCCCTTTGCAGATGGGACGCAGATACTTCATTTTTTGTTCATGCGTTCCGGCATGAATGAGAGCATCCGCCACAACGGCTCCGGTAACTCCAGCCGTGCAGCTGAAAATTATGCCGGGCACTCCCATCTCTTCGGCCAGGATGTTCTGATCCACCCACTTGAGCCCGCGGCCGCCATATTCCTTCGGCGCCCTCAGGCCCAGCAGATTCCGTTTCCCGCACTCCTTGAGGAATTCTCGGGGATACTTGATCTTATCCGCGTTCACATCCAGGATGTATTCGCGGGGAATTGATTTCACCAAATCTCTGGCCTCGTCTCGAAGCTTGATCTGTTCCGGGGTCATCAAAAAATCGAACATGGAATCACGTCTCCTTTCATTTATTACGACTTTTTCCTAGTATGGGTACAATGGACGCCCGTCCATCCCTCCGTAGCGACTGCTTAAGGCTCTGTTGCTCAACTTCTCTACTCCATTCGTAGTGAGCGCTCTTTGATCGAGCAGATTGACTACAACATTCTATCCGGAATAATGCACTAACTTCAGTGCCAACCATCCCAACCGCTTCTTCCGGTGGGGTCT
>JBELAB010000245.1:0-5068 GCA_049509275.1 Syntrophobacteraceae bacterium
AAGGGCGGTCCTTGAGATTATCCTTGACAAGAAGACGGCAGGTTTGCTAAAAAGGAGACCGCATAAAAATTGTATTACCAATCGGCAGACAGAGTTATTGCCCTCACCGAAAAGGAGAACCGGGATGAACTGGACGCAGGTTTACAACCCTTTGGGAAATCTGGCGCTATCCGCGCTCGTTGCCGGAATTCCCTTGTATATCCTTTTTTATATGCTGGCGGTGAGGAGGTCGCCCGGACACTGGGCTGCGCTGTTCGGCACAGCCTCAGCGGTAATTCTCGCCGTTGCCGTTTGGGGGATGCCGGTAGGTCTGGCTTTGAACGCGACGTTGATGGGCGCGGCGTTTGGCATTTTCCCAATCGTGTGGATCGTGTTGAACACTATATGGGTGTATAACATGACGGTTGAATCAGGGGAGTTCGATAAAATTCGAAATTCCCTGGCATGTATCACCGATGACCGCCGCCTCCAGGCGCTTTTCATCGCTTTTGCATTCGGATCGTTCATAGAGGGAACAGCGGGTTTTGGCACACCTGTGGCTATAACGGCAGCGATGCTTGTCGGCCTTGGCTTCAACCCGATGTACGCCGCCGGGATCTGTCTCATCGCCAATACGGCCCCGGTGGCCTTCGGCGCGATTGGTATCCCCATCGTGGTCGCCGCCAAGGTCACCGACCTGGACATGATGCATATCAGCCAGATCGTCGGGCGGCAGCTCCCTTTTCTTTCGATGATCGTACCCATATGGCTGAGCGTCACGATGTGCGGCTTCAAGCGCTCCCTTGAGGTGCTGCCCGCGCTTATCGTAGCCGGGTTATGCTTCGCTGTGACTCAGTTCACCGTCTCGAATTATGTCGGACCTTACCTGCCCGATATCCTGTCGGCAGTTGTGACCATTGTCGGCCTGGGTCTTTTTCTCAGGGTGTGGAAGCCATCGAAGGTCTTTCATTTCCCCGAGGAAACGCCAGCCGGCCCTGTTACCCGCTTGTATAGCTCCGGGCTGATCATTCGTGCCTGGGTCCCTTATTTTTTCCTGGCGGTCATGGTTTTTCTATGGGGCCTCGATTCGGTAAAGGCGAGTCTTGCGCCTCTGGGGACGGTCTTAAACTGGCCTGGCCTGCACAATTTTGTAGTAAAAACCACTCCTATTGTGGCAAAGAACTCGCCTTATGCGGCCCAATACGCCCTCAATATCGGTTCGGCCGCCGGGACGGCCATCCTGATCGCCGGTCTTTTATCGATAGTGTTAATTCCAAATTATGGTTTGGGACGTGCTCTTGCGTGCTACGCGAGAACCGCCAGGCAATTGCGCTTCCCGATTGTGACAATTGCAGCGGTTCTTGGCTTGGCTTACATAATGAACTACTCGGGTATGAGCTCCTCGATGGGACTGGCGCTCGCGGCTACAGGCGCTCTGTTTCCGTTCTTTGCTCCCATTCTGGGATGGTTGGGCGTTTTTCTCACCGGCTCCGACACCTCTTCCAATGCTCTTTTCGGTTCTCTTCAGAAAACGACCGCTACGCAGATCGGTGTTGACCCTTTCCTTACCGTTGCCGCCAACTCATCGGGTGGCGTTTGCGGCAAGATGATCTCACCGCAAAGCATATCTGTGGCCACAGCCGCCGCCGGCCTGGTAGGTCAGGAAGGAAGCATTTTCCGGTTTACACTTAAACACAGCGTCGCCATGGTGCTTCTAATCAGCATTTTAACGATGTTGCAGGCATATGTGCTGAAGGCAATGCTGCCTTGAGCGTTGACGGAGTTAATACCCATGAGACAAGACGATGAATTGACACTGCTAAAAGAAAGAGCTCAGGCTGTGCAAACAATAACGGCCGAGGTTGCCGACTTCCGGGCCGCCTGCCTGTATGCCGTTGATGTGACAGTGCGTCAGGGGGGATACAGCATAGCGGCCCCGGGGCTCTCCGGGAAAGACCTTTCGCACTTGAAAGCCGCCTGCAAAGCAGGGGGCCTCAAGATACTTACGAAAAATCTAAGGGGAAATATAGGGCAAATCAGTACCGGGTTTACCATTGCTGATTGGGGGATCGCCGAGACCGCGACTCTGGTGATGGATTCCACTTCAGAGGATTTCCGGATTGCTACGATGTTGTGCGAAACTCATGTGGCCGTCCTCCCAGGATCCAAAATCGTGCGGGACGCGATGTCGCTCGAAAATGAACTTAGCTCTCTCCTGAAAGCCGCTCCCAAGTATCTTGCATTCATAAGCGGCGCCAGCCGGACGGCTGATATCGAGAGGGTACTGACGATCGGGGTGCACGGCCCCCAGGAATTGCACCTGCTGATTGTGAAGGGGACTAGCGATGATAAAAACGCCTCATGACGTTAAAACATACAGAAGGGACCTCAAAAACGCCCTCCGGAATAACTTTCTGGGCGCCACGCTCGATAACTTCGCCACCGCTTACAGAACTTCGAGGGCAACCGCTTTCTCGGGAATCGATTTCGACGCCCTGGCCCATGAAATTGCCGCGGGAAAAGACCAGTCCATCGCACACCTCCCGGAACTTCTGGAGAAGTTTTCCACACAGGCTGAGAAGGCCGGAGTCAAAGTCCATTTTGCCGCGACCGCTTTCGAGGCCAATTCTATTATAGCCTCTATTGCTAAGGCCAGCGGGGTAAAACAGATCGTCAAGGGAAAATCGATGACCGCCGAAGAGACATTCCTTAACGCTCACCTTGAGAAGGAAGGCTTCGAGGTCACCGAGACCGATCTTGGGGAATGGATCATCCAATTGCGAAATGAGGGTCCTTCGCATATGGTGATGCCCGCCATCCACCTTACTCGCAAGGAGGTTGCCGAGCTTTTTACAAAGGTGACCGGAAAGCCCCAGGACCCTGACGATATCAATGGGATGGTCAAGGTAGCAAGAAAGGAGCTTCGCCGTAAATTTCTGGATGCCGAAATGGGGATAAGCGGCGCAAATTTCGCCATCGCAGAAACCGGAACCATCGGACTTGTTACAAACGAGGGCAACGGGCGTCTTGTAACCACTCTTCCCAGAGTACATGTCGCCCTGGTTGGAGTGGATAAGCTTCTGCCGGATATGAAATCCGCACTTCGCATACTCAAGGCACTTCCTCGCAACGCTACCGGCCAGCTCATCTCCACTTACGTAACCTGGATAACCGGCGCAACTGAGTGTAAGTCTTCTCCTGACTCAAAAAAGGAAATGCACATTGTCTTTCTGGATAACGGGCGTCTTGCGCTTGCCGCAGACCCCGTTTTCTCGGAGGCCCTCAGGTGCATCCGCTGCGGGGCGTGCGCGAATGTGTGCCCGATATACAAGCTGGTTGGAGGCCATAACTACGGCCATGTTTACATCGGCGCGATAGGGCTCATTCTGACCTATTTTTATCACGGACGGCGCAACGCTCGTGCCATCGTCAAAAACTGCCTGAACTGCCAGGCGTGCAAGTCGGTGTGCCCCACCGGGATTGACCTGCCGCATCTCATAAAAGAGGTCCATCGAACGGTTTTGAATGTGGAAGGAAAAAAGCCGGTCAAAAACTTGCTGCTTAAGAAGGCGCTCGGAAACCGCCGGATGTTTCACTTTCTGCTCCGAAGGGCGTCTTTAGCGCAAAAGCCGTTTAGCGAAGGGCAATATCTACGGCATCTGCCGTTTATGTTCTCAGGTGAGCAAGAGTTCCGAAGGCTGCCGGCAATCGCGAAAGTACCGCTGAGAGACATGTGGGAAAGTATCAACCGGCGGGTCGAAAACCCTCGCTATCGCGTGGCTTTATTCGGCGGCTGCCTGTCCGATTTTGTCTATCCGGAACAGGGAGAGGCGTTGTTGCAGCTCTGCCGTGACCATGACGTCCAGCTCGAATACCCAATGGAACAAACCTGCTGCGGCCTGCCCGCGCAAATGATGGGCGAGCGGGAGACGGCAAAGGATGTCGCAGTTCAGAACCTGAGAGCCATCGATCCGGCTGACTACGATTATATTCTTACTCTGTGCGCCTCGTGCGGCTCACACTTGAAGGAAAACTATCAGAAACTGCTCTCGAAGGAGCCTGCCCTTGCCGTAAAGGTGAGCCAGCTAAGAGACAAGCTGATCGATTTCAGCTCTTTCATGGTTAAAGTACTTAAAGTGGATCCGGAGGAATTCCGCAGGCTGGGGGGCAAGGTGGCCTATCACTCGCCATGCCATCTATGCAGGGGGCTGGGAGTTACGAAGGAGTCGCGTGAGCTTCTTTCCACAGCCGGTCTTGAATATGTTCCTGCGAAGGATGAAGATGTATGCTGCGGATTTGGCGGCTCTTATTCGATTGATTTTCCGGAAATATCAGCCGAACTGCTCAAGCGAAAACTCGATAATGTCGAAGATACCGGGGCGGAAACGCTGGTGACCGACTGCCCGGGATGCGTTCTGCAGCTTAGAGGAGGTATGGAAAAACGGGGTGGGAAAGTCAAGGTGAAACATATTGCTGAGGTTGTCGCGGAACAAAAAAAACAGCCCCGACGAAAAGGATAGAGTCTATGGCCACCACAAGAAAGATCAGGACTGATATGCACCATGCCCAGTTAAGCGCCGACCTGGAAAGATACAGGGAAAAAGCCCTTGAATTGGGTGCCTCCCAGGCCAAAATCGTAAGGGCCGACGAAATTCCGGTGGACGAGCGGATACCGATGAAGTGTCAGATACCCCGATGCTTCGGATACGGTGCCGGGGCCCAATGTCCGCCGAACACTATGAAGCCCGCAGAGTTGAAGGATCTCCTGAAAAAATACGAGTGGGCTGTCTTCTTTATAAAGGATATACCCCCGGAAGTTATCGTAAGGGACAAAGCGACGATAAAGGAGAGAGTGGCCGCCTATCAGCAGATGTACACGGTCGTATCCGAAGTCGAATCGGCAGCCTTCTACGATGGTCATTATCTCGCCTTTGGATTTGCCGCCGGGTCCTGCCGACACACTTTTTGCGGCCAACTTCCTGATTGCCAGGCAATGAAGGGCGACAAATGCAGGTTTCCGCTGAAATCCAGGCCATCAATGGAAGCAGTTGGAATCGACGTTTACAAAATGGTTGCCCTTGCGGGCTGG
>JBELAB010000246.1:0-5631 GCA_049509275.1 Syntrophobacteraceae bacterium
GCCGCTGGCCGCTTCGAACAATGGCGGGCCGGCTTCTATGCGCGGATGGAAAGCTTCGACGAGAAAAGAGCGGGGAAATGATTTTTCACTTTACATATCCCCGCACCACCACCGCCTTGTGGAGCCCCGAGATCTATGTGGCGCTGGCGCGGCTTTAGCGAACTTTAATAAGTGTTTATAAACCCGGATGAGAAAATGGCAGTTTCCGAGTCGGAAAGGAGGGATTTTTCGCGTTGGCAAGGAAATCATGGGGTTGCGCGGAGGCGTACATGATGGGTACGCCGCACAAGCAAACCCGAAGATTGACACAGCCAGGGCGGAAAAGGACCCTTTCCGGACGGAAACTAATGAGCTTGACTGCGTCCTGCCTCAATGTTAGTCTCAGCATCTGTCGGGACGTGGCGCAGCCTGGTTAGCGCGCTTGCTTGGGGTGCAAGAGGACGGAGGTTCAAATCCTCTCGTCCCGACCACTAAGTCTAAAAACCCCAAAACAATCGAGCCCCTTCCTGGTGGAAGGGGCTCTTTCTATCAAACGCTCGAAACACTGACGTGGGAACGAACGTGCGGGATGGAAAAGGGCAGATCGGCGGCCAGGGGGTGGTCCAAGGCATTTGGATGCCCGAGTGAGCGCGTAGACTGACCGGGCAAAGATATTTTGTTCATCCTTCAGCTTCCTTTAGACTTCAGGTCTCAATTCGGCAATCCCGATGAGTGTTTTTGCAGCGCCCGACGGCTCGCGCCTGCCTTGTTCCCACTTGGGATTCATCTGCAAACCTGTCTTGCAGCGCCCTGAGAATATGCCAGCCCTTTAACGATTATCGGGCTGCGTGACCCTGTGGCTGTTATGCCGTCGGGGCTGGACGTCACAATGTAGGAAGTAATGGGGCTGCCGCCATCTGAAGCCGGGGCTGTGAAGCTGACCATTGCGCTGGCGTTGCCTGCCTTTGCCGTTACTCCTGTCGGCGCACCCGGTACTGTGGCAGGCGTTACGGGTTTGGAGGGACTTGATGCCGGGCCGGTCCCGACCGCATTGGTCGCCTTTACGGTGAATGTATATGCAGTGCCGTTGGTCAGGCCCGGGACAGTTATCGGGTTTCCACTATCTGTGACTGTTATGCCGCCGGGATTCGAGGTCACGGTGCAATTTGTTACCGGGACCGTATCGTTTGCCGGCAGTTTAAAGCTCACTGTTGCCTGACCGTTGCCTGGCGTTGCCGTTACTCCTGTCGGCGCGCCCGGTACTGTGCCTGGAGTTACCTGGTTGGAGGGACCTGAGGCCCGGGCCCCGGCCGCCATCGACATCAACACCATGCAGGCAAGAACCGCTGACAATAAGAAGTTTGCTGCTTTTGCATTTTTCCTCATGGTTCTCCTCACTAAAGGTTTGTAAAGTGTAATTTCCTTCAAGGCCGTAGAACCTGCCATATAGGAATAAAAAGCGCAAGAGAAAGGTCAAGGGGACCGATTTTGGGCAGCTTCAGTACACAACTCATTTCCCGCAGGGTGAGACTCAAGCGCATCCCACAATCGGGATGTTCCGTCATGTCCCTCTTCCTATCGTCTTAGACTTTCCCCGGCCCAAGACGTCTATCATATGAGCACGGCCAGGTTTCGTTTTTGAAGGCGATCAAATCTGAGACGAACACGTGCTCCCACCCGGTTGCGTGACGTTAAAGCTTCAATCAAACCTTCACCGGGATGGTCCTGAGCTACAAACCGCAATCCTTTTTTGGTTCTTCCGTAGACAATAGCGTAGGAAGGGGCGCCTTCCCTTGAATAAACAACCGTATAGGTTTCGATAGTTCCTTCCCCCCAAGCCTCATCGACGATATCCACTGGTGGGTTGCCGGCCATGCAGTTTGTCTCATCTTCCAGGTCATGATATGAGAGGTCCGTGTCTCCGGGTTCTGCGCTGTAAATCCCTGCTGCGTGTTTGTGCATGAACCATCCAAGCGCCGTGATCATGCCGTTGTCAGTCCTTCCACTCGCAATGGCATCCGCCAGGGTCGCCACTGCGTGAAGGCTGTAATTGTTTCCCGGACCGCCAAAAAAACTCTCACCACCCGTGAGAGTCACAGGCCTGGGATCGTCATCCTTTAGTTCGAGCATTCTCCTTGCAATACTCACTGCCGAATGGAAGCAACTGTAAAGGTCGAAGCACTGTATATCATCCATGCAGAGATTGCAGCGTCGGATCGCCTTATCGGCCGCCGTCTTGAGAGAAAGATTCGATGTGAAGTCCGACTTTTGAATAACGAAACGCTGGCGATCCTCTGCATATCCTCCGCCGAGGAAATAGACCGGCCGGCTCCCCTTTCGGGCGTATCGCCGGGCCGTCTCTTCCGACATGAGAACGACGGCCGCGCCAAGGTCCGCACTAAGGAGGGGATTCATCAATTTGGTATAGGGAAATGCAATGAAGCGGTTCGATGGCGACGGCGTTGCGATCTCTTCAATTGTCCGGGGAGTGCGGGTCCATGAGTTGGGATGGGTGGCGGCGACTTCGCTGAAGCCGGCCCACAGCGCGGCGATCCTTTTCATGTAGGCGGCCAGTTCCAGACCCGATTCCGACCACAGGGCAGTCTCAAAGAGAGGAAAACCGTGAATCGGTAGAATCATTCCGTGCCGCGTTTCCGACTCGGTGCCTCCGATGATATCGTCTTCCTCGTAATCCGTAGGGAATCCCTGAAATAGGGAGTTGCCTTGAATCTCTCTGTTTCTGTTTCTGGGATAGTAGGCTTCGGCGCCGGCAATGAGAACGCTCTCCAGTTCCCCACGGGCGATCATTCCTGCGGCCTTGTTGATCAGTGCCTGGGGCGAATTGCCGCCAATTTTGGATACCATCGAGAAGCGTGGAGTCAAGCCCATCTTTTCGGCCAGCAAGCGGTCCACTGAGGCATAGTAGGTGCTCATCACCTTAACCGCCATCAGTCCATCGAGGTTGCGTGGCGCATCAAAGGAACCCGTCATTTCAAAGGCTTGCCGAGACGCGTCTGCCATGAGTCCGAGGGGATCCCGAATGCTGTCGTCCGTTTGTTGCTTTGGTTGGGTAACCTGTCCCCAGCCGGTCAGCACCACACGCCTTTTCATCTCTTGCTCCCTGTCATGGTTAAATTTGCGCCCCAATCCCAAGTACGTGGTGTATAAGGCTTTGCCGAAGTGCAACGGCCCCTTCGGGACAGAGTTCATGACAGCAATAACAGCGGATGCATCGTTTGTCGTCTATACGAGCATAATTGCGTTTGCTCTCAATAATCGTAATTGCATTCATAGGGCATGAATCAAGACAAATCCCGCGCGCAAGACATTTTTTTCTTATTATTTGGGGTTCTTGTGAAAGCCAACTTTTGAAAAACGGTTCCAACGGCTTTTGCCACCAGCTCAAATGCCCCCCAAAACCAGCACTTAGTGCTGTTGCCGGAAGCCGATAATCAGAGACCCGTATTTTCGAAATCTCGGCGCCTACCACCTCAATTTCATCAAGACATGCAGGGACAATCCCGCGTTTTTCGGCTGCAATCAGCAGCGGGTTTTGCTCTCGCCGAAGACCTATGATCTCACTTGCAACAATATCGAGAGCCAACGGATTTGTCGCCCCCAGCAGCAAACCAATTTGTCGGGGAGTGCCGGCGGCGCCCGGCCCGTCTCCCTCCATCCCGGTAACAGCGTCCATAATGGAGAGTCGGGGTGAGACATATTCGGCTAAATCAAGCAACATATCGGCAAAATGATCCTGGTCGTGGAGTTTGGCATGATAACCCGGTTTTGCGAGTCCGGGTATAACTCCAAAATTGTTCTTGACCGCGCCTGTAAAACTCAGAAGCATATGTGTCTTTAACTTGCACAGGTTGAGCACCGCATCCGCCTCTATTACAGGAGCGATCACATCGAAATGCTTAATCAATTTTCCTTGCAGGAAAGAAACCGGCTTATAGGTTGTGTCGAAATTAAGTTCGGCTCCGGACTCCTCGGCCGCTTCGTACATTCCACATTTCCGATAGAGAGTCTTTAACGCTTTTTCATTGTACTTGTATCCGGAGCCGGGGCTGTCTGCTATGACAGCAGACGCGCCCTCCTTCTTTACCATTCGTGCGATCGCAGTTACGACCCGGGGATGGGTAGTGACCGCCTGTTCGGGTTTGGCCGGCTGGAGTAAGTTGGGTTTAAGCACAATTCTCTGATTCGGTTCGACAAATCGGCTCATGCCACCCATCATGGAAACCAATTTATCAATTCTTTCATCTACCAGATTGTAATCAGGGCAACTTACAATGTAGACCTGATTATTCATCAGAAACCTCCTCTGCCTTGGGCCTGGAAACCAAAAGACTTCAAACAATGCATTCCAGCAGAGCAGGTCTTTTGGGATGAACTGTCCATCTATTTCCTGGCGGAATAGCCAAAGGGTTCGCAAGAACCACGCACCGGACAGGGGTATGCTTTCGATTCCGGCAACAGTTTCTATAAACCGGATGGCTACCTTGCAAGTACCTTCTGTTTTACGTCAATCAGCCTCAACTCACCGTTTATTCTCTGGATCGTCCAGATGTTCTCGGTTTTTCCGGTTATCGATTTCTTGTCGTTTTTAACTGAAAAGGAACATAAGAATTTCACGATTCTTACCTCGGGCTCGAAGCCGGCCATTGCAACGTCGCCGTCCAACCGTGTATCTATCTCCGCCCAGTTTCGAAAATAATATTTCAAGTCCTGGAGGACCTTATCCCTGCTGACAATGCCCCGGTCGTAGTAATCCACCTTGTCGGCGTAAAATGGCGCTACGGCTGCCAGGTCCTTCCTCCCGTTCAGATAAAGGATACGGCGTACGAATGCGCTGATCTCCTCTTTTGTAACCGGGTCGGGCCCTCCCGTTTTCGCGCTCTGGTTTACCGCCTGGAGAGCGGTTTGCTTCACTGGTCCCTTTGGTTCGTCAGGGACAAAATCTGCCGGGGACACTTTTTCCACCGAAATCTTTCGGGTCTGTTTTTCCTGTTGGTCAGCGGGCGGTTTAGCCGCTTCGCGTCCGGGTTTCTCCAGATTGGGCTTCTGTCCCGCAGGGACAATATCCGAAAGCAGGATGTGTTTGTCCTTGCCGGGATCTCCGGTTGAGGAGTAAGTGATCAGGGCCTTCTTATTTCGCAACTGGTCTGCCGCCTTTTTCAATGTCTCTATTTTTCTTTTGTCCATTTGTGTATCAAAATAAAAAATCAGATTGGGCACATAAACGGCCCATTCATCGACTTGGATCACCATGGCCTCAATCTGGCCCCTATTTCCGGCCGGCTCTGCACCGGCTGCAAAGCAAAAACCGCCCTGGCATAGAAATCCACCCAGGAGAAACAGGGCGATAAAGATTGTTTGGAGTTCTCGGATTGACAGCTTCCGTTCCATTCTCACCTCATAAGACAGACTTATGAACAACACCGGGCAAGAAAATGCCATATCGATTGCGGGCGCCCCTCGGCGCTAATCCGGTCATTCTTCTTACCGCTTAGGCGGAAGTCAATCGTGTTGGGCGTTCGCGGGGCGCCTTCTACGATTCTCGATGCCACTGCGCTGTTAAAAGAGTTCCCGCACAGGGTTGTGTCTCTTTACATTCGCCTGACATCATACATCCCCGAAGCGGTGATGATC
>JBELAB010000247.1:0-5028 GCA_049509275.1 Syntrophobacteraceae bacterium
GCCCCTGGGTCCAGAGAAGCAGTTGCTTGCGGTTGAATCTGTCCGCCACAACACCGGCGAAAGGGCCGAGAAAAAGCGTGGGGACCTGGTTGGAAAAGGCCACCACGCCGAGCAGAAGCGTCGAGCCGGTGAGCCGGTAGACAAGCCAGCTAAGCGCAACCTGCTGTGTCCACGTCCCGGTAAGAGACACACTCTGGCCGAAGAAAAAAAGGCGATAATTCCTGTACCGGAATGCTCTAAATATCTCCCCGATGCTTACCCCTAAACCAAACTTCATTACATATTTCCCCGAAAACCGAATTCAATGATTTACCATCTTCTCCTGTCCCGATTCCTCGCGACCCCCAAATTGTACAGCTAGAATTTTTTTTCATCAACTTTCAGGGCCATATGTCCACGGAGCGCCGGAGTTTTTCCAGTGCGTTTTTCAGCCTTTTTCCTTTACCGCAGCAATCTTTGTGATGTATTTTTTTGCGATTTTACATCAGCGGCGGCTCACGTGGTGCTGCTTTCTCACCCCTTGACCGGCAGGCGTGAAGGCGCCCGCTCCGGACCAGAAGTGACGCAGGCGTGAAGGAAAACTGTATTTTAATATAATCATAACCTTAGACCGAGGCAGAACGGCAGTGGACTGTGCACATTGCCTGGCCTGTCGTGGATCGATAGCAGGGTTGAGAATGTCCGGAAGAATCGCCCTTCTCGTGCTCTTTTTGACAGTGCTGATTGCTACCCCGGCCGGGGCGGTCGATGCCGATTCGGTAATCGGCTTTTGGAATACGCCGGATAATGATGCGTTCTTCGAGATATACAGATGCGGGTCACTGTACTGCGGAAAAATCTCCAGCCTGGAAGAACCCAACTATCCGCCCACAGACAAACAGATGCCCGGCAGGCCCAAGGTAGACAGGCATAACCCGGATCCCGCTCTCCGAAATAGAACCCTTGCCGGTTTGCCCCTGATATCCGGATTTCATTATGAGGGGGATAATTGCTGGAAGGGTATGATTTATAACCCCGAGGATGGAAAGACATACAGGTGCAATTTCTCAATGGCTGGAGAGAATCGGCTGAATGTAAGGGGTTATATAGGAATTCCACTTTTGGGGATGACCCAGACCTGGACAAGGGGAGACAACAGTCGATGGCTGGAAACACATTAGAGAAAAGGATGTAAAAAGCCGGCGCTGATTGGCGATTGACATCTCCTTTTACCGAAAGCTGGTGCGTTCACCACGACCCGCTCAAATCTACCACAGTAACTCATGTCCCGCCGGGACACCCAAAACCACGAAAAGGCGCCTGAACGAACCGTAGTCAGCTCTTATTTATTGCTCCACACCGGCTTTCTCTTTTCGATAAATGCGCTCATCCCTTCGAAGGCGTCTTCCGCCATGCAATTCATTGCGATGACTTCTTTCGCGTAGCCGTAAGCCGACCTTTCGTCGAGGTCCACCTGGGAGTAAAATGCCTGTTTCCCGAGGCTGAGGACAAACGGACTTGCCTGTGCCAGTTCCAGTGCCCAGTTGCGGGTTTCTTCGGCGAGTTTTTCAGGTGGGACGACCTTGTTGACCAGGCCGAACTGCAAAGCTTCTTCGGCGGAGACAAAGCGGCCGCTCAGAAGCATGTCCATTGCGCGCCGCCTGCCGACTACACGAAGCAGAGGGATCATTGGAGTGGTGCAAAAAATACCTATCTTCACGCCAGGGGTGGCGAATCGAGCTCCGGTTTCAGCGACGGCCAGATCGCACGCTGCGACAAGCTGGCATCCAGCGGCCGTTGCGATCCCATGCACCTGGGCTATTACGGGCTGCGGCAGCTCGTGGAGCTTGAGCATCATTTTGTTACATGCGGTGAAGATTTCCCGCAATTCGCCCAGGCTCTCATGCTTGCGCGTCATTTCCCGAAGGTCGTGTCCGGCGCTGAACGCCGGGCCGTTGCCTCGAATGACGAGAATGGATATCCGGGGATCTTTTTCAACCTCATCAAGGGCGCCCCGGACCGAGTCGATCATCTCCAGTGAAAGCGCATTCCTCATTTCGGGCCGGTTGAGCGTGAGCCAGCCAATCGGAGGGTCTTTTTCAAGCAGTACTGAGTTCATCGGATCAGCTCCCATTCAGTTCATCGATTAAAGGCCGCAAACTGTGTCAGGACCCATGAGGCATCTGCTATAAAGATAATTCTGCAAGATACCGTTTAACACTATTCCCACTCCGACTCTCCATCCAGGCAGAAGCGAAGGGCTTTCTTTATCTCCTGGATCTGCTCGGGGTCTGTAACCTTCCCCCGCTTTTCATTCCTGATGTAGAAGGCGTCGGCCGCCTGATCGCTCTTGGTCGTGATTTTGGCTACGGATATTGGTATCTGAAGTTCGTGCAAAGTCCTGGTAATGGTATAGAGAAGTCCTATGCGGTCGGCGGTATAAACTTCCAGGATAGTGTACACGGCCGAGGATTCGTTATCGATAACTATGTCGCTTGGCGCCGCCCGCAACGCTTTTGGCTGCCGCCTTCCCGCCGAACGCGCCGCTATGCGGTAGTCCAGGGCTAACTTGCCCTTGAGCAGGCGGTCCATATCCATTCTCATCGCCTCCCAGTCCATTGCCGTCCCGCCCTCCGGAAGCCGGCACTGGAACAGGAGCAGGGTGATTTCGTTGTTCATTGTAAATGCCTGGGCGCTGATGATGTTGAGTTCGTGGAGCGTGAGGATTCCCGCCGATTTTGCAAGAAGCCCCGGCCTGTCATAGCTCATGAATGTAATCTCTGCGGTTTCGCGCCCGGAGGAGACCTCCCAGATGAAAGAGGCTTCGGATTCCAGGAGCCTGCGGCCCAACTGGATATGCTTCACTATCTCCTCGGGGGATATGGAAATTAAATACCTCGGAGGGAGCTGTGAGAAATAGGTCTCCATCTCCCCGGGGCTCAGAAGATCGGAAACGCGGCTCTCGATCTGCTTTTTCACCCTGGCCGCCCGTTCGGAGATGACCCGTGAGCTCGGTTCGCCTTTTTCCAGTATGCCCCGAAGATTGTGGTAGAGGGTCAGCACCGGTGTATCGCGCCATTTATCCCTGGCGCGGGGACCGGTAGACATCATGTCGGCAAAAGTGAGCAAAACGAGCTGATCGAGGTATTCTTTTCTCCCGACTGCGGCGGTGCAGCTCGATAGCATTTCCTGGTCGGCCAGATCGCGCATAGACGCGCTGTCCAGCAGGAGCAGGTGTTGGGATACAAGGAACTGGACCGTTTCGGTTTCCTGGGACGACAGGCCCAGGCGTCGTGCAACAGCGGGCATCATCTCGCCACCCCTGGCCGCATGCCCGCTGCCCGAACTTTTCCCCACATCGTGGAGGAGGCCGGCGAGCAGCATGGGGGCAGGGTCCCCCAGGTCAGCGGCGGTCATGGTGAGTTCGGGTTCTTGCTCGGAGTACACCCCGGCGATGATCTTCTTTAGCTCGGCGACAGTCCGAAGGTGGTGCTCCTGGACCGGGTAGAGGTGAAATTCGTCGTGCTGGACCAGCCCGTGTACCGAGGCAAGCTCAGGGATGAGCGCAGTCATCAGGCCGTAGTCGTAGAAGCGGCGCAGAACCGGTACCTCGGACGAGTCGGCCCGAAGCAGATCCAGGAATTCATCTTTAACACAAGGGTCTCCCGAAGCCGCGTCCAGGACGTTTTTATTGTGAGATATCCATTGCCTTGTAACGTTCGCCAGCCCAAGGCCGCGCCGGGCGGACACCGCAAAGAGATGAACCAGGCGCTCCGGCGTTGCCGGGTAGCGGTCGGTCTGGATGTGGATCTTTCCGGACCTGGCGATCAGGCCTTCTTCAATGATGGTTTCGGTCTGTTCAGTGTCAGTGGAGCGGCCCTCATCGAGTCTTTCCCAGAATTCCCGCGAAACCTCGGCAACCCCTTCAAACAACTGGTGAACATGCTGCATGAAGATTTCGACCGGAAGAAAACCCGATCTTTCCGCATAGCCCAGCTTGCGAGCAAGCGTCTCCTGGTCGCCGAAAAGAAGCGTGCTGACCGCCCGTCCGGATGTTGCCCGCAGAAGTGTCAGGTATCGGCAGAAGGCTTTTTCCGCAGTCTGAAGGAAGTCCACTTCCTGCCGGCTGAGATAGCCCTGGAAAATTGCGTCCTCAAGGTTGCGGATCTTGGATTCGACGCGGCATCCGGCCCGGATGGCTCGAATTTCGGAAAGTCCTCCGGGGTTCTCCTCCAGGTCGGGCTCGAGCCAGTTCTGAGCGCTTTCGAGCAGCTTCTTGCGGGTTGTAATGGACTCGCGGAGAGAATTGAGAAAAAATGCCCGGTTTTCGAGGATATGATTGTCGATTTCCTGATCGAGCTGATCGGCAAGGTTGCGGTTTCCGGAAATGTAGCGGAGGTCCATGAGCTTGAAAAACAAGGCCGAATCCACCCGCGCCAGGTCCATTATCTGTGCCGGCGATCCCTGGAAGGCTTCAATATGCCATCCAGCCTCTATGAGCGGTTCGGTGATCTCATCGATCCAGGCGTCATTTATAGCAGAACCATCGGCCTTGAGACACAGGATCGGAACCGCCTGGGTCGGGCTCGATATGCCGCGTCCGAAAGAGCCGATCGCCGCGATCGCACCTCCGGCCCGGAATGATTCGGAGCCGCTGACCAGCCGATTGGCAAGACGGTTGTATAAAGAGATAATAGCGATCTCCAGCAGGCTGGTGTGGCGATCAAGCGCCTGCTCGCTGCCTTCCTCAAGAATCAGCTCGCGCTGCTTCCTCAAGGATTCGGAGATATTCCCGTTCATGTTTGTCCCCGTTTCAGAGTTGTTTGAAATTAGAATTCTAAGCAGTTTTGTCGCAAAAGAAAGGGTTAAATGAACCGATCCAAACGGGCAATCGCCAATCCATCCGATCCCAGGGGGCAAAATCGGCCAACACCGGTAGCGCCGTCTTCCACGGCGGTGGTGGTATAGTAACATATCAATTCATTTTTGATTTTTTGTCCCTTGACGTGTATAGACAAAATATCTATACGGATGGCGAGGAAAGAGCAT
>JBELAB010000248.1:0-5000 GCA_049509275.1 Syntrophobacteraceae bacterium
CGACCACCGTCTGGCGCAGCTTACCGGAACCGAAGAGGAAACCGTGCGCCAGAAGCGCCTGGGGCACGACATCAGGCCGGTTTACAAACTGGTCGATACATGCGCCGCTGAGTTTGAAGCCTACACGCCATATTACTACTCGACCTACGAGACCGAAGATGAAGCAAGACCTTCGAACAAGCCCAAAGTGGTAATTCTCGGGGGAGGTCCAAACAGGATAGGTCAGGGCATCGAGTTTGACTATTGCTGCGTTCACGCCTCGTTTTCGCTCCGGGAAGAAAACCACGAATCCATAATGGTGAACTCGAACCCGGAGACAGTGTCGACCGATTATGACACATCCGACAAACTCTATTTCGAGCCGCTGACCCGCGAGGACGTTCTCCACATTCTGGAAAGTGAAAAACCCAAGGGCCTTATCGTGCAGTTTGGGGGCCAGACCCCTCTAAACCTGGCGGTCCCGCTCGAAAAAGCCGGCGCCCACATTCTTGGCACATCCCCTGACGCAATCGACAGGGCCGAGGATCGAAAGAGGTTCCAGCAGCTTCTTCACAAACTCGGTCTAAGGCAACCGGAAAACTCGACCGCGTTCACCGTCCAGGAGGCCTTCGAGGCTGCCGATGAGATAGGTTTTCCGGTGGTTGTCCGCCCCTCTTACGTGCTCGGCGGACGGGCCATGGAAATAGTCTATGATAAAAGCCGGCTGGCAGAGTTCATGCGTACGGCCGTGCTTGTTTCACCGGGCCACCCGATTCTGATTGACAAGTTCCTCGAGGACGCAATCGAACTCGATGTCGACGCCATCAGCGACGGCCGGGTTACGGTTATCGGCGGAATAATGGAGCACATCGAACAGGCGGGGATTCATTCCGGAGACTCTGCGTGCGTGCTTCCGCCCATCAGCGTCTCAAAGGAGATGCAGGATGAGATCAGAAGACAGACAAGGCTTCTGGCCGAAGAGATTGGCGTAATAGGCCTCATGAACATTCAGTTTGCAATCCAGAATGGAGAAGTTTTCATTCTCGAGGTGAATCCGAGGGCGTCCCGGACGGTCCCCTTCGTCAGCAAGGCAATCGGGCGTCCGCTGGCCAAGCTCGCCACCAAGGTCATGCTGGGCAAAAGTCTGAAGGAACTTGGGTTTGAAAAGGAGATCGAGCCGCTGCACATATCGGTGAAAGAGGCCGTTTTCCCGTTTTCGCGCTTTCCGAAAGTGGACACCCTGCTTGGACCCGAAATGAAGTCAACCGGAGAGGTCATGGGAATCGGCGAAACCTTCGGGATCGCCTTCGCGAAAGCCCAGGCCGCAGCCGGATACGAACTGCCCAAAGGCGGAACGGTTTTCATAAGCGTTCACGACGGAGACAAACTCAAGACGTTGCCCGTGGCGAGAAGATTTCACAAGTTGGGTTTCAAACTGATCGCAACCGCCGGGACCACCAGGTTCCTCGAACAGAACGGGATACCCGCAGATCGCGTGTACAAACTGAATGAAGGCCGCCCTCACGTTGTGGATAAAATCAAAAGCGGTGAGATACAGTTGGTTGTCAATACCAGCCTCGGCAAGAAGCCCACTTCCGACTCATATGAAATCAGGCGCACCACGCTGGTTCACAATATTCCTTACGCCACCACCATTGCCGGGGCCCAAGCCATTGCCGAAGCCGTATTGGCTTTGCAAAAAGGCGACTGGGATGTAAAAACACTTCAGGAATACCACCAGGGGATACGACCGTGATGGAAACCAGGTTAGTGCCTGATCGCAAGATCTTGATTCCCGCGAGCCCGGGGATTTCGGCCCCTTTTACTCCGAGTAAGAAGGAAGAGTGCGGCATCTTTGGGATTTTCGGCCATGAGGATTGCGCCAAGATGGCTTATTTCGGCCTCTACGCCCTTCAGCACCGTGGGCAGGAAAGCGCCGGAATCGCCGTGGGAAACGGCAGTCAGATCGTAGATTATAAGAACATGGGTCTGGTACATGATATATTCACGGAAGAAACTCTTAAAGCCCTCAAGGGCTACCTTGCCATCGGGCATGTACGCTATTCAACCACCGGGTCCTCCCTTCTGGCAAATGCGCAGCCGTTTGTGGTTTTCCATGGAAATAACCATTATGCGATCGGACACAACGGCAATTTGGTAAACGCGATCGAACTGCGCCAGGAACTCGAAAGGCAGGGGGCGATTTTCCGTTCCACCATGGATACGGAAATATTCATGCACCTGCTGGCCAGAAACCTGAGGTCCGGGCTTGAGGAAGCCCTGGTCGAAGCGTTGTACAGGGTTAAGGGCGCCTATTCGCTGGTCATGTGCACAAAGGACACGCTGATCGGAGCGCGCGACCCAAACGGTTTCAGGCCTCTTTGTCTGGGTAAGCTGAACGGCAGCTATGTGCTGGCTTCCGAGACTTGTGCCTTCGACCTTATAGAAGCAACATACATCCGCGACGTCGAACCCGGCGAAATCCTGATTATAAACGAGGATGGGATGCATTCTCTTTTCCCTTTCCCCAAAAGGCGTCCCTCTCAGTGCATATTCGAATTTATCTACTTCGCCAGGCCGGACAGCAATATTTTCAACCAGAACGTTTATATGTTCAGAAAAAGGCTGGGGGGCCTGATGGCCAAGGAGAACCCCTCGGTTTGCGCCGACCTGCTGATGCCTTTCCCCGATTCGGGAAACTACGCCGCCCTTGGACTCGCCCAGGCGAAGAATATTCCCCTGGAAATGGGGATCATACGAAACCATTACGTGGGCCGCACCTTCATACAACCCAGCCAGGCCATGCGCGATTTTGGGGTCCGGGTCAAATTGAATCCCGTGCGGGAACTGCTCAACGGCAAAAGCGTACTGCTGGCTGAGGATTCAATCATCCGTGGAACAACGACAAGGAGCAGGATCAATTCATTGCGTCAGGCAGGCGCAAAAGAGGTGCACATGCTGGTCAGTTGTCCCCCGCACCGTTTCCCCTGCCCCTACGGGATCGACTTTTCAACCAAGGGCGAACTGATTGCGGCGTCGCACTCCATTGATGAGATACGAGACTTTATCGGTCTGGATTCGCTAAATTACCTGAGCATCGAAGGGCTGCTGGAGGCGGCCGGGGCCGCAGTGGACAATCACCCGTTCTGCCTGGCGTGCTTTGACGGAGACTACCCTGTTAAATTCGGCGATGAGGTCCGAAAAGACTGCTTTGAGGATAAGTGTTGAAAATAACCCCCGGAGGGCATAAATGAACACCTTTGGGGTTTTAAGGATTTAATTTTAGGGGTTTAATTTTGAGGTCTGAGTTTTAATTTAAGTTTCGAAACTAAAACTTAAAACTTCTTCCGAATGTACAATCAGCTTATCTATTTCATTATCGTTCTGCTGCTCTTCAGCATCCAGCATCAGACAGGCAAGCCTTCTGCCGCCCCCTGGTCAGACGCGCTCTACATTGCAGGCCTGTTCTGCTTTTTCGTGTTCTACTGCCGCCGGACTTTTGCAAAGCTCTTGAAGGCGGCCGATCGAGGTATCCCTCTCTCCGCTCTTATCCGCGCCCATTACCGCTCACAGGCGCTTCTGTCTGTTACCGCCATTGGGTTTCTCACCGTATATCTTTACGCTTTCAACCTGAGCGCTTACCTCAGCGTAATCCCCGGATATGACAAATTCATGACCATATCGGGGATTGCCGGCCTGGTGATTTTCCTGGTCCACCTGGCAGTGATCTGGTTTTGGAGCCAGCCGAGCTATCAGATCTTATTTGGCGTTAAGGTTTCCCGGGCACATTTCATAAAGGGCCAGCTCTCCTTTACCTCGGTCATACTGGTTCCATGGTTTCTCATTTCCACCCTGACCGACCTGCTCCAGTTCACTAAAACGCCCTCTTTCATGACTACGGATTTTGCGCAGTTACTGCTCATAGCGTTCACGCTTATCGGATTCGTCCTGCTCGGGCCATGGCTGATCATTCGAATGTGGGGCTGCAAGCCGCTTCCGCAGGATAATGTAAAGGCTGAGCTGGAAAGGTTTTGCAACGATCATGACTTCAGGACTGGCGGGCTTCTTCTCTGGTCCGTTTTCGGGACGGAGATGCTTACCGCCGGAGTGGTCGGCATCCTCCCGGGTCTTCGCTACATTCTGATCACACCCGGTTTGTTGAAGACCCTCGACATCGCCGAACTCAAAGCTGTCGTAGCCCATGAGATGGGACACGTCCGCAAGAAACACCTGCTCCTGTTTGTGCTCCTGATGATTCTGTTCATTCTATTGACCTATGACCTGGGCGACACTTTAACCCTGCTCGCCCTGTCAAACAGGACCATATTCAACTGGTATGCCGCTCCGGGGGATTTCGCCGCATCTCTGGTTTCTCTTCTTTCCGCCATTCCGGTAATCGTGCTCATGATCCTTTATTTTCGGTTCATCTTCGGATATTTTCTCAGAAACAGCGAGCGGCAGGCAGACCTGTATGCCATGGAGCTTGTGGGGGACCCGCAGCTCCTGATTTCCTCGCTCGAAAAAATCGCCTTCCACAGCGGCAGGATAGAAGACCTTCCGAGCTGGCATCATTACAGCATCAGACAGAGAATAGAGTTTCTCATCGAGGCGTTCAAGAACCGGGACCTTATCCGCAGACACAACCGGAAGCTTTACGGTTCGGCCCTCATATTCGTGGCGGCAATATCGGGCCTTCTGTTCGCTAACTGGAGGGCTAATGAAGCAGGGCTGACCAGTGAATTGCGCTCTGAGGTCCAGCTTCGAATTCTGGAGAGAGGCATTTCTCAGGAACCCGGCAACGTGGAATTCCTTGCCGCTTACGGGGGGCTTCTTTACGAGAAAGGCAGATACTCTGAAGCCGAATCGGTCCTCAGGGCGGCTTTGACGCACGACCCGGAAAACGCATCCGTTTTGAACAACCTGGCATGGTTATATGCTACCGGCCCTTCTCCTTTCCGTAACCCGCAGGATGCCCTGGACCTGGCGCTGAAGGCAGTTGCCCTGAGCCCGGCGCCGGATAT
>JBELAB010000249.1:0-4981 GCA_049509275.1 Syntrophobacteraceae bacterium
GGATCTCCCGATCATTTTGTGCACGGGATTCAGTGAACTGATGAATGAAACCCTAGCCAAAAAAATGGGAATCGGCGAGTTTCTAATGAAACCCTATACGAAGCAAAATCTCGCTAGGGCAGTTCGGAATTTGCTGGGACGCAAAGGGTGTAAGCAATAGCAGACAGATTTTTGAATCTTTCCCAGCCGGGACAAGCTTTAGGGGTGTCCATTTTTGCCTGCTATTACGGCAGGACAACTTTAACCGGTTTCCCTGCTATTTCTCCTCTTCCGGCTCCAGGTGACCCTTGATCCTGGTCCCGCAACTGGGACATAAAATCTCGATTTGGTCTTCAGGGCCGGAGTACTTTTCCTTAAGCTCCTCAGGCGGTATGAATGATACGTCTCCGCACGCGCACTGGGGACATTGCCCCCGGACCATTCGCCTTTTCTTCCTGTCCATCTTCGTCCTCCGCCTCCGGTTATCGGGATTTTCAAGTTCGGCCCTCAGCGTATCTGCATTTCAGGCCCCTTATAGTCGATGCAGCCGGTTACAGCCCCTGTCAATAATACACCCTCCAACACAGTCGGGCCTATTTCCCTTTGCCTATACCGGCCCTGGCGCGTACCAGTTGTAAAAAAGCCTCCGCGTCCTCGATACCACCCTCCCTGGAATACACGACCTTCATGCCGGTTGGTTTCTTCAACAGGACAAAAAAATAGGGGGTTTGAACCTCACCCAGTATTCTATGAACTGCGAAATCTCCATCGGGAATGAGGGGAAACTTAACTTTGAAAAGGTTCCTGAAAGCATCTACTTCGTATAAGGAATTTCCAGCGCCGATTGCAAGCACTTTGACTCGGGATTCTATATCGGGATTGGCCGAAATCGCCCGAAAAAGCCAATTAACAACGGGTGCCTCCTTCTGGCAAATGGGACAGTAAATGCTGAAAATCTCAATGATCAATACCTTCGTATCGATCTGGGACAGCAGAAACGGACCCCGATCGATTTTAAGATATTCGCGGTCCTGCATTTTGGAGGGGAGGGGAAGCTTGAGGTCGGGAAACATCTCGCCTTCGGCAGGGGTGTTTTGAGCAAATGGCGCTGGAAGACGGTAACCCGACAGGCACAGCAAAATAAGCAGCATTACGGGTATTCTTAACAACTTCATTCCCACAATCCCCACCATCCACTATCCACTATTCACTAATTTTCGAAAGCTCACTCGATCACGGTTTGCTTTTCCTCGCCCAGATCGAAGTTGTCAAAATCGGGGTAGTCCCGGTCAAGCGCCACTATGATCGGGATTTGTTTACTGATCGGCCCCCAATATTGGATGGCCCCCGGACTGCTGAAGAGGTCCTCTTCTGCCCATTTGTCCCGGTTTTGGGCAAATGCCCTGAACGATGGGGATTCCAGTTCAACAAGAGACTTCTCAATTACAAATTCCTCTTTGCCCTTTCGCATCTCGGCCGTGATCAGCCCTGTCAGAGGCAGACCCAGAACTCGCCCGCCCCTGTCAAAGTCGGTTATGGCGGCCATGTAGCCCGATTTTCGGGCAAGCACGAGAGATGCGGCCGTCAAACCGAGCTGAAATGTAAACGCGGCGTCGAATTCGGTGGGTTTGGAGCTTCTGCCCTCATATCCAAAAAAATGGGACTGTGTTGACAGATCAGGGATGCGATGGCCGATTTTTTCGATCAACAGCTTTTCTGTCTCGATTTGTGAGACCTTCACGTTTCCATGATCGTCACGATCCAGGATCAGCATATCCTGAAGATCGAGCGGAAGCGAAGCCATTAACTTCGCCGATTCGGCCGTCAAATTCGACAAAAGGGACTCCCGCTTGTGTTCGATTGTTGGCAGGTCCGGAATGTGCCTCTCATACTCGGCAAGCGCTTTATTCAACTCGGCGATCAGCCGCCCCATCTCCGGAATGAACTCCACCAGCCCCTCAGGCACGAGAATCACACCGTGGTTTAGCCCTTTCATGCGTCGCAGGGTGATAATTCGTACGATATAATCGACAATGTTGTCCAGGGACATGTTTTTCTCGGCGATTTCCTCCGAAATGAGCGTAATCGCGGGCTTGGTCTGCAGGGCCACTTCAAGGGCGATCTTGCTGGCTGTTCGCCCCATCAGTTTTACAAAATGGTAGTATTTAACGGCGGATGCGGCATCCTGGCTCAGATTTCCCACCAGCTCGGAGAATATCTTCGTGGCCGTATCGAAGCCGAATGAAATGGGCAGATACTTCCCGGCCGCCAAATCACCATCGATCGTCTTAGGGATTCCGATCACGCTGCAATCGATCCCCTCGGTCTCCAGGTACTCCGCTATGAATGCCGCATTCGTGTTGGAATCGTCGCCCCCTACTATCACCAGACCATCGAGCCTGTTTTTGACAACCATCTGCCTGACTTTTTCGAACTGCTCGGGGCTCTTGATCTTTGTCCTGTCAGTCCCGAGAAAATCGAACCCGCCGGTATTGATAATGGACTTGATGTCTTCTTTGTGTATCTCGAAGCAGTCCCCTTTTATCAGGCCTTTGGGCCCATTTTTAATCCCTACCAGGGTGTTGTCGTCTCCCAGGGCAGCCCAAAGACCGGCGAGCACGTTGTGGCCCCCCGCCGCAGGACCGCCCGAGAAGAGCACACCGACTCTTTTCCCCTTGACCCGGCCGGACTCATCAGCGGCGACGGCCTCCAAAACGATGTTTCTGCTCCGTGAAATAGTTTTCGCAAAGACCTCGGGCCGCTTGCAAATAAGGCTCATGCCGGTGTCTTTGAAAGCCGCAGGCCTTATTTTGCCGTCTTTTCCAAGAAAAACGGAGATCACGGGAACAGGGAGCTTTCGAATTCTTTCTTCAAGAGGGGAATGTTTTCCGGCCGACTGGCTAACTTTGGACAATAAATCCATGTTTGTTCCCTTCATCTGTTTTTGTCACAATATAGTCCGGTTATTGGATATAGTTTTTACAAAATTTGTGAAGATTCCTCAAAAAGATAATGATATCTCCCCTCAAGACAACCCATGGACAGGGATGTCTATGGCAGCCAAAAGGCTTTGTGCCGCTCAAAATCCAAACGTCTTCGCTTGCGAACCGAATACCGGTCTGCTATTGCTTAATCCTGCCTTTGGCAGGACGTAAGGGGGCACCACGGAGACACAGAGAAAACCACAATCCAACAGGAGCAGGAAGCAGGGAGCAAAAACGCGTCCCGGCTGGTGACCGGTCTTGGCGGGACTGAACTAACCATGGAGGAAGAATCATGTTAAGGGACCAAAGCATCGGGTTCATAGGCGGGGGGAACATGGGGGAGGCGTTAATCAGCGGTCTGATCGCCGCCTCGCTGTTTGCTGCCGAAAAAGTTTTCGCTTACGACGTAATTGAGTCCCGTATTCAATACCTGGAAAAGGAATTCGGAATAAAGGGACGCCGCAGCATCGGCGAGCTTGCCGAATCATGCAGCATTATCGTGCTTGCAGTAAAACCCCAGGTAATCTCTCAGGTGTTGGATACGCTACGCCCGCACCTATCCCACAAGCCGCTCGTCATATCCATTGCTGCCGGGATTGCGCTTTCAATCCTTGAGGGGCGGTTGCCCGACGAGACCCCGGTAGTCAGGGTCATGCCCAACACCCCTGCCCTTGTCCGGAAAGGGGCCTCCGCTCTTTCGCGTGGAAGGGCGGTTTCAAATGAGCACATGGAGATGGGCCTCGCGCTTTTCCGAGCTGTGGGCAAAGCAATCGAAGTCGAGGAGAAGCTGATGGATACCGTGACCGGTCTTAGCGGAAGCGGGCCGGCGTACGTTTTGCTCGTAATCGAGGCCCTAATTGATGCCGGGATCTTAATGGGACTGCCCAGGCAAACCGCGCGGGAATTGGTGATCCAGACGGTCATCGGGACTTGCATGATGCTCGAGAGCACCGCAAAGCACCCCGCAGAACTCAAGGACATGATTACATCCCCCGGGGGAACTACGATCCACGGGCTGCAAGTCCTTGAATCATATTCGGTCAGGGGTGCTTTGATGGAGTGCGTGGAAGCAGCCTCACGCAGGTCGACCGAACTCGGGAAGAGCTAAATTGGCGCACAGTTTATTGCATCACGAGCACTGGATAGAAGGTGGCCGTGTGTCTATATTCTCAAAGGTAAGGATGACTCTCCGTCACCTTGAGCTTAGTGGTGCACAGGAGGTTTGCAGATGCTCCCCATAGAGTTGGATCACAAGGTTCTGAATACTGTGCCGGTCCCTGCCTATAAATCGATAGACAGAGTATTTCAGACCCTGCAGACCATATTGAGCCAAAATATCATCCCCTATTTCAGAAACGACAGAGGGGTGAGCCTCGTACGGCTTGCAGACCTTCGCCAGTCTATTGTTTTCCGCCGCATGGAGGACGAGGGAAATAAAATATCGCTGCCGACGCTGCTTTTACGGCAAAAACGGAGTTGGACCATCTGGATACATGAGCGGCTGTTGGATTACATGGCCCATATTCTTTCCTTTCGCTCGGAGTTCAAAGAGCCGGCTGGAGCCATGAAAGAAAGGGGAATGCTCAAATTCTTCGAGTTTCTTTTGAGACACCATTTCGAGCATCTGCTCTTTCCCAACGCAAGCGAGCTTGACGTCATCCGCTCTGATATCGAGTTTGCGGCAGGCTGTGGGAAAAAGGACCCTAAAGATTACCAGGCGTTTCTGGAAGTGCTGAGCAATCCGGTAAACGGCATAATCGCCAAGAATTATATCGAGTTGCTGGACCGGGCTCAACGCTCCGAGAGCTTCGATTTCAGGCTCGGGCGAATAGTTGCGGCTTACGCCAGGCACATTGCCGAATTACCCGCAAGCTTCCTCGGGGATATTTTTCCAGACCTGGATTTGCAAATCAAGCTGAGGGTCCTGAACCATACTTACCGCAACGGCCGCATCTCCGGACAGGCACTTGTAAAAAGAACGGCAGATCTGAGGAAGGTCCTGCGGTTGTTCGCAATTA
>JBELAB010000025.1:0-13551 GCA_049509275.1 Syntrophobacteraceae bacterium
CCATGACACGATTGGCTCTCAGGTTCAAATCTTCCCGGACGCAGTATTCCAGCAGGCCGTAGTCAACCAGGCTCTCGCGTTTGCCGACTCCGATCCGTTCGCAAAAGTTTCGGATCGCCTCGGGCGTGTAGCCGCGCCGCCTCATGCCCGCAAGGGTCGGCATCCTCGGGTCGTCCCATCCGCTCACATAGTGTTCCTGAACGAGCTGGAGGAGCTTTCGCTTGCTCATGACCGTGTAGCTCAGGTTCAGGCGCGCAAACTCGATCTGCTGAGGATGGCAGGGAACGTCCAGGTTGTCCAGATACCAGTCGTAGAGCGCCCTGTGGTCCTCATACTCCATCGTGCAGATCGAATGGGTGATGCCCTCGAGCGAGTCCGATTGGCCGTGCGCGTAGTCATACATCGGGTAGATGCACCATTTATCGCCGGTCCGCCAGTGCGTCATATGACGGATGCGGTACATCACCGGGTCTCGCAGGTTCAGGTTCGGGGAGGCCATATCGACTTTTGCCCGAAGCACATATTCCCCGTCACCAAACTCACCTGCGCGCATCCGCTTGAAAAGGTCCAGGTTTTCAGCGACCGGGCGGTCCCTGAACGGGCTCTGCTTTCCCGGCTCGGTGAGCGTCCCTCGGTATTCGCGCACCTCATCTGCGCCCAGGCTGTCCACGTAGGCCTTGCCGGCCTCTATGAGGTCGATTGCCCACTCGTATAACTGCTCGAAGTAATCGGATGCGTGGTAGAAGCGGTCGCCCCAGTCGAACCCGAGCCAACGAACGTCATTCATGATGGAATCGACGTATTCCAGTTCCTCTTTGCCTGGATTGGTATCATCGAACCGGAAATTGCAAAGTCCCGTGAATTCGGCGGCAAGCCCGAAATTGAGGCATATGGATTTAGCGTGCCCGATGTGCAGATAACCGTTTGGTTCGGGCGGAAAGCGGGTCAGGACTTTCCCCCCGTTTTTTCCGCTCTTCACATCATCGGCGACTATGTTGCGAATAAAATTGGACGGGACCTTCGTTTCCAGGTCGTTCATCTTAATTTTCTCCGGCTATGATTGTTAGAGAAAATCCGAAAGATTAAAGATTTTTGATGCCGATCCCAGGGTTAGTCCATCTGAATGAACCGGTTTACCTGCTTGTTGACGCTGGCGTAAATTTCCTCGTCCGTCCCGAAAATATCCACGATGCACTTGTGATCGATAAGCTTTTCCACAATGTAAGCCGTAACGAACAGGCTCACAAAATTAGGGCGAGGGACCAGGGTCCGAAGGTTAGCCGTCTGGAACTGGATTTCGAATTCCTCCAAGTCCAGGATCTTTTGAAGGGCCGATTGAATCTGGTCCTGCAGGTCCCCCTTGCTGATCGTCTCGATCAGACGTTCTTCGATCAGCTTCATCGAAATCCTGTCGGCCAGCTCTTCAATATTGTGACGAAGCTGATTCATGGCGTGATACCGCTGGGATTCTTTCTGATGATCCAGTTTTGATATCACAGCGGCTTCTCTTACGTTCGGCCTGTATTCTCTTCCCACGCCATTTCCTTTCATTTAGTTTGAACCGGACTTATGGCTCTTCACGCCCGCGTGACTGCCGGTTGATTATCGCGGCCAGATATCCAGCCCCGAAACCATTGTCAATGTTTACAACGCAGACACCCGGAGAACAAGCATTAAGCATCCCCAGCAGGGCCGCGACACCGCTAAAACTCGCCCCATATCCCACACTGGTCGGAACGCCAATCACCGGCCCCTTGACCAGGCCCGCCACAACGCCGGGCAGGGCGCCTTCCATCCCGGCGACAACTATGTAAACGCTGCCTTTGCGCAACTCTTCCCACGCGCTGAGCAACCGGTGGATCCCCGCTATTCCCACATCGTAGTTCCGCTTCACATTGTTGCCCATGAACTCGGCAGTCAGCGCCGCCTCTTCGGCAACATCCATGTCGGAGGACCCGGCACAGATTATATGAATCGTTCCTTCCGGAACAGGCTCGCGGGGCGCCTCCTGTCTGAAGGTGAGCGCTCGAGCCTGCGGGTGGTGGTCCATTGGGCCGGCCAGGGCCATAATCGCCTGAGCCTTCTGCGTATCCACCCTCGTAATAAGTACGTTGCTGCCGAATTTTATCATGGATTGGGCAATTGCGGCTATCTGATCCGCCGTTTTGCCCTCCCCGTAGATGACCTCGGCAAACCCGCGGCGCAGGCCGCGATGATGGTCCACCTTGGCGAAACAAAGATCCTCGAAAGGCAGCTTCTCAAGGTATTTGAGCACTTCCTGCATGCTCTTGCCGCCATCTTTAAACGCCAGGAGAATTTCCTCGATCTTTTCCATACCAGTCTGCTTCTTTTCCACCGGGAAAAAAGATCTCCCGAATCGAACACAAGAAAGCTCCCGCAGAAATCGCGCAGGATTCTATGTTCATGCAGGACTTTTTTCAAGCTGTGATTCGCCCGTTTCCTTGCCCTCATCCACAAAAGCGTCGTGGGGATATTCTTCGGGCGGCTCGGGAAAACCTTCCCATTGGGCGCCCTCGGTTCCACATGGAGACACGAAGGCCCCTTCCAACCGGGCGCGCAAAAGGTCGTCTAAAAGTATATCCCTTTTTTCTTCCGGGACCTTCATGTTATAAATCTTTCAGCCTACAGCCGGGCAAGGGTATTCGCAATGCATTAAAACACGGAGTTTTCAAAAATAATGCCCCATACCGACTCTTTAAAACTCCGTCAGTTTCCGTAAATATACTGTTAATAAATTGTTGAGAAAATGTATAAAACCATTCCCCCATGAAAGCATCGTCCCACTTTTAAGGGGAATAGTCAACGGATTGTTAACTCGTATCTACTTAAATTTCGATTGGTTAACAAACTTTTTGACAATCCCGAGACCCCTTATTAATATTATGAATCTTTTACTTATGTAAAAAAACAAAAACAATAAAAACACCGAATCGAGGGATACCATGAATTTCCAGGTGGAAAAGGCAAGCCTTGTCCAGGTACTCCAAAGAATCCAGAGCGCTACCGAAAAAAAAACCACGATGCCCATTTTGAATAACTGCCTCATAAAGGCGGCTGAGGATGGCACCTTAGAGTTTTCGGCAACCGACCTGGAGCTGAATCTGTGGACGAAAATAGGAGCGCAGGTAAAGGCTGAGGGTAAAACTACGGCTTCGGCGCGCAAGCTGCTGGAAATAGTCCGCGAAATACCCCAGGATAGGATATCTCTCGAAACAGCGGCCAACAGCAGACTGATCATTAAAGCCGGACGCTCCCGATTCGAGCTTTCCACCATTCCGGCCGAAGATTTTCCAAACATAAATCTTTACCAGGATTTACCGCTCACAAGTTGCGATACTGCCGTCCTCAGACGTGCCCTCCAAAAGACACTCTACAGCATTCCGATGGAAGAGGAAACATTTACCGCGCCAGGGCTTCTGTGGCATTCAACCGAAGAGAACGACTTCCGGTTCGTATCATCCGATGGCCACAGGCTTGCCTATTACGAGGTTCCCGCAGGGGCGTTTCCCGGGCTTGAAATGACCAAGGAGATCATAGTACCCCGAAAGGCGGTCCAGGAAATAAACCGGTTGCTTGAAAAAGAGACCGAGGCATCCATCGGAGTGGATGAAAATTCGCTCGTTATCAGGACCCCGAGTACATTTCTCAGCACTCTCCTGCTTGATGCGGAATTTCCGGAATATGAAATGATTATTCCGGCCGAGAGGCCGTTTGGAATTACAGTGCCGAGCGAGGTCCTCTATCCGGCCCTCAAGAGGGTTGCCGTCGTAACCGACATCACCTACAGGCACGTAAAATTCAACATCACCAAGAACTCCCTCGAGCTCGAATCCGGAAATCCGGAGCTCGGAAACGCCAACGACATTATCGATATCGATTATGACGGTGCAGATTTTAGCGTAGCCTTTAACGTTAAGTACGTTATGGACTGCATTTCAGTCATGGAAAGCCCGACAATCAGGTTTGAATGGGTGGATGAGTTCCACGGCGGCATATTTCTGTCTCCCGAAGACCCGGGGTATTTGAGCCTGATTATGCCGATGGTGGTGTGATTTATACGAATATCTCCCGGCACTGGTGATTCTTGAAATCCATCCTGTGAAACAAAAATGACCGGCAAAAGCCCGGTCATTTTTGTTGTGAATTACTCAATCCTTATGTTCTGCCTCAACGTTTTCGTCACCGGATCAGGTTCAGGCGGGCTCCGGTAAGGAAATCGAGGGGTTGCGCGGAGGCGTACATGCGTGTGCCGCCTCATGGAGCGTCGATATCTCGGTCGGCGGTCCCACCGCCCGGAAACTAATCAGCCTGCCTCCTGATAAAAGTGGGAATGTTCAAATCTTCTTCTTCATGACTGCGGCCGCCCCTGGTGATCATCTGGAGCAGGGTCCTTCTTTTCGGGGGCTGTTGTGATTCGGATTCGGATTCGGGCTCGGGTTCGGCCTGTTCCGTTCCACTAGCCGGTTCACCCATGGTAAGTCTCTGCCGAACGCCCGGGGGCACCTGGAGAAGGTCGTAGTCGATCACGGGCATGACCCCCTCGGGCCTGAATCTTCTAAGGGGCCGGACCGGTGATGCTTCGGCGGCTTTTTTTTGCCCGACTTTTCCAATGCCCGTTGCGATTACGGTGACGCGAATCTCATCTTCCATCTTTTCGTCGATAACCATGCCCAGGATGATATTGGCTTCGTCGGTAACCTCTTTTTGAATGATCGCGAGGGCTTCTTCGAATTCATGCATGCCGAGGTCTGGGCCGGCCGAGATATTGATGAGCGCTGCGCGGGCGCCGTGAATCGAAATATCTTCAAGAAGCGGGCTGGAAATCGCCTGCTGTACGGCCTCAGCGGCCCTGTTTTCGCCGCGCCCTACGCCGGTGCCCATCAGGGCAAGGCCCATTTCTCCCATGACTGTTTTAACGTCGTTGAAGTCAACGTTAATGTAGCCCTGCTTTATTATCAGGTCCGAGACGCCCTTCACGGCATAGAGCAGCACGTCGTCCGCCCGCTTAATCATTTCGAGGAAAGTGGATTTCTTGTCCGCCAGGCAGAGAAGGCGGTTATTAGGGATGGTGATAAGAGTGTCCACGTTATCCTGGAGCGCTTTGAGGCCCTCATCCGCATGGCGAAGCCTGACTTTTCCTTCGACCAGGAAAGGCTTGGTTACAACCGCCACAGTGAGTGCGCCGATTTCCTTGCAAATCTGCGCCACGATCGGAGCGCCGCCGGTCCCTGTGCCGCCGCCCAACCCGGCTGTTATGAAAACCATATCGCTTCCGGTGAGTGCTTGACGAATCCGGTCGACGTCTTCCTGTGTCGCTTTAGCCCCCATTTCGGGCTGTCCACCTGCGCCCAGGCCCTTTGTCAAATTGGTGCCAAGCTGAATTTTGGTCGGTGCGAGATTTTTCTCGAGCACCTGCCAGTCGGTATTGGCGGCGATAAAATGAACTCCCTCAAGTTCAGCGTTTATCATATTGTTAATAGCATTGCCGCCACCGCCCCCTATTCCCAGAACGGTAATTTTGGCTCTGTTGCTGACTCCGGTTTGCTCCATCGTCATCTGCTCCATTGCGCGCTTCCCCCTCTTGGTCGCTTTCCTTTCCATAATCGCTCCGCCTGAAAGCTCTCCTGTCAAAGCAGCCAGCCGTTCCGCCTCTCAAACCGGCTCCAGATCAAGGGCCCTGTTCTTCTATTGGGCAAATCAGCCTAAAATCCCCCCCCCGTTCCCCTTCAGGAAGGGTGGCAGACTACCAAAATTCCCTCCACCACCGTTTAAGAATTTCCCAGATTGCTCCGATTTTGCCGCGCGAATCCCGCATCGGCGTCCCGCCTCCGCGATCTTTTCCGTAAAGCAGAAGTCCGGCTGCCGTGGAGTAAATCGGGTTTTTCACGACGTCGCCCAGACCTCCGAAATTGCATGGGACCCCGATTCTTACCGGCATGTCGAACACTCTTTCGGCAAGCTCGCGAATTCCCGGCAGCAGTGAAACACCGCCTGTGAGGACCACCCCGGCGTGTAACGATTCGATGAATCCCGACCGGACCAGTTCCCATTCGATAATGTCCAAAATTTCCTTGACCCGCGCCTCGATAATCTGGGTGAGAATCGACTGGGCAAGCTGGCGCGGTTTTTGGCCGCCAACCGATCCCACCTCGATGACGTCTTCCTGGTTGACCAGCTCAGCCAGGGCGCAGCCATACTTTTTTTTGATCTTTTCCGCCTCGTCCATCGCACACCGCAGGCCCACTGAGATATCCGAGGTAATATGGTTTCCACCCAGGCCGACGACGGTCGAATGCCGGATTGCATTGTTTTGGAAGACCGCTATCTCGCTTGTCCCTCCGCCGATGTCTATCAGAGCGACGCCAAGGTGCTTTTCGTCAGAGTCCAACACGGCGCCGCTCGAGGCCAACGACTCCAGCACGACGTCTTGAACTTGCAGTCCGGCCCGCTCGCAGCATTTCATAATGTTTTGAACCGCGCTTGTCATCGCGGTAATGATGTGCACCTTTGCTTCCAGTCGAACTCCAGCCATTCCGATCGGATAGTGAATGCCGTCCTGGTCGTCGACAATATATTGCTGGGGCAGAACGTGCAGTATCTGCCTGTCGAAGGGAAGGGCGATCGTCTTTGCCGCGTCCAGAACTCTGGCGACGTCCGCCTGGGTGACCTCACGGCTTTTTATGGCGATCACCCCGTGACTGTTCAAGCTCTGGACGTGCGTTCCGGCAACACCCGCGTAGACCGAAGAGATATTGCACCCGGCCATGAGCTCAGCTTCTTCGACCGCTTTTTTAATGGAATTGACCGTCTGGTCTATGTTTACGACGACTCCCCCCCTCAGCCCGGCCGAGGGATAGGTCCCCACGCCTACTATATCCATCCCCTCCGTGGTGACTTCTCCGACCACGACGCAGACTTTGGTGGTTCCAAGGTCCAGACCGACGATCAGTTCCTCTTTTTTTGCCATGGGGATCCTTTCAAACTCCCTTGGAGCCGAATCTGTGAGGGAAACAGGCGCAATGTAGATGCAAAATATCCGATCAGCCCGGCTGCTTTGCCCGCCCCTGAGCCGGCTGGGGGACTGGAAATGGCCCCTCCAGATACGCCCTGCCCGGATAATCGAGATCGATCCGGGTCACAAGATCGGTCCAATCCCTCTCGTTCAGGGTACTTATTACTTTCCTGAGTTTTGTCATCTTTTGCTCGAAGGCGCCCTTCCCGATGTCGACCAACACGGCCCTTTCGCCAAGAACAAGGGTGAATCCGTTTTCGCTCCACCGGCATTCGCTTATGGCGGTTTCCGATAGCCAGGTTTTTGAACTATCGATAGCCGACAGGAGTTCCTTTATCTGTTCCAGGCTGCGGGCCGCAACAGGGTCTCCCTTATTGGGATTGGAGTCGCAAAGCCCGGTTATGAGCGGCAACGCCCCTTTTGCACCCGGCGCCGCCTCAGAGAACAGAATGCCGTCAAGGTCCATCTGCATATTTTGGTCGGCGCACTTGATAATGGCCGCAGGCTCGCGCTCAACTATTTCCACCATAATGCGCCCGCTTAATTCCAGCCTCAGGGAAGCTTCCCTCACCGCCGGGAGCTTCCTCAGACGCTCGGCAACCTGTTCCGTACTGATGTTCAAGGTACATTGGCCTTTTTTTAGGCCCATCGCATTTAAAATTTCGAACCGGTCAAGTTGTTTGAGCCCGGTAATTTCGATTTCCTCCAGCTTGAGCCATGGTGCGGTGATCATCTTATGATAGAGCCGCGAAAGACCGGCGGCGAACAGAACTACAAAGCAAAATAATGCAAAAACGGTCAAAAAACCATGAAAAGTGCGCAAATTCCCCTTGAGACGCCTGAGAGTGCCCTCTTCATACTTGTTCTTTCTCTTTTTCCTGGGTTTTATCATTGGGTCGGGTTTCTATAGAACTATTGCAGTATACGGATTTCTCGTTCCAAACGCACGCCAAAAATTCCATAAACTTCATTTTCTATCTTTTCCACCAACTCGACAATGTCCCGGGCGAGGGCGTGACCTCGATTGACGATCCAGTTCGCGTGTTTTTTTGAAACCTCGGCGTCCCCTATTCGATAGCCTTTGAGCCCGGCCTTTTCTATAAGAGATCCCGCGAACAGGCCCACAGGATTTTTGAAAACCGACCCTGCGGAGTGGAAACGCAGAGGCTGAGTCTGCCTGCGGTTTTTAATAATTTGCTCCACCCGCGCCTTCAGGATGTCTGTGGAGCAAAGTCTGAGTTTGAAGCGGGCGCCCAGGACTATGTTGCTTTCCGCAATACCCATTGTGCGGTAGCCGGGGGTAAGTTGGTCCCTGTGGATTGAGCGCCTCTCGCCATCGGGGCCCAGCAGATCGATGTCAACAAGGGGGTCTGAGATGGCGCCCAAAGATGTCGATGCGTTCATCACGATTGCCCCACCCACCGTTGCGGGAATCCCGGCAAGCGATTCAAGCCCTTCCAGGCCATTTTCGATACAGTACAGGATAAGCTGTTGGAGCTTCGTTCCCGCCCCGGCGTAGAGGACCTTTTGGCCTTCTGCCCTCTGCTCGCTGCGGAGCAATCCGTTGCATGCCAGGTGAAGCTGAATGACCGACATCTCCCGGGGTCCGTCCGGCGCCAGGACGTTACTGCCTGCGCCGAGAACGATAAACGGGATGTCCAACTCCCGGATTGGCTCCAGAAGAGCGAAAAGCGCCTTTTCGCTTCGAGGGCGCGCAAGCAGCCGCACCGGCCCTCCGACCCGGAAGGTGGTATGCCGGGCGAGCGGCTCATCCAGCCGAAATTCAACATCCGGGATCGATGCAAGAGCGGAGCTGATGTTCATTCGCGTTTTCCGCAATCGCCCTGGTGAACTATCGCCCATTCCCTGCTCCCCTTACTCACTCGGACCTTGCTGCTCGAGGGTCTTGAGAAGCCATTCGCCAACCTGCAAGATGTTGCCGGCCCCAAGCGTCATAACCACGTCTCCCGGCTGCACAATCGAGAGCAGTTTATCGTGCATCTCTTCCAGGGTCGGGCAGAAATGCAGATCGTGGTGCCCGTGGGCCGCTATTGCTTCGACGAGCGCCTGCCCCGTTACGCCGGGTATGGGTTTTTCACTTGCCGCGTAAATCTCGGATATGAGCAGTGCGTCACAATGATAAAAACACCTCGAAAACTGCTCCATGAGGGCCTGAGTCCGGCTAAAACGATGTGGCTGGAACGCTATTATCCGGCGGCGATCGGGGTAGCAGCCCTCGAGGGTTTCCAGGACCGCCCTGATTTCGGTCGGGTGGTGACCGTAATCGTCCAGGACCAGTACGCCCCGGGCTTCTCCCTTTATTTGAAATCGGCGCTGGACGCCCGTCATGTCATGGAGCCCCGCCTGTACGGCGGGCCATGGTATTTCCAGCTCGTGGGCCACCGCGACCGCTGCCAGCGAATTGAGCACGTTATGGCGGCCGGGAATTGGGATTTCCACCTCACCCAGTTCCTCTCCGTTATGAAAGACCCGGTACGCGCTGCAAAGTCCGCCGGTCTTCACCTGTCTGGCCTGGAAATCCGCTTGCGAAGAAAACCCGTAGGTTGCGAACCGCTTTTCGACGCAAGGCAAAATGGCCTGGATGTTTTCGTCTTCGAGGCACAGAATCGCCTGCCCGTAAAAAGGGACTTTGTTTATGAACTGAAGGAAAGTATCGCGTATGTGGTCGATGTCCCGGTAGTAGTCAAGGTGTTCAAGATCTATGTTGGTGACAACGGCGAGTGTCGGGGGCAACAGGAGAAAAGTGCCGTCACTCTCATCTGCTTCGGCCACCATGAATTCGCCGCTTCCCAGTTTGGCGTTGGCGCCCCAGGCATTTAGCTTTCCCCCGATGACCACCGTAGGGTCAAGACCGCCCCGCGCGAGTACCGTGGAAACCATCGAAGTAGTTGTGGTTTTTCCGTGGGCTCCGGCCACCAGCACGGAGTATTTGAGGCGCATCAGCTCGGCCAGCATTTCAGCGCGGCGGATCAGAGGGACCTTGGGAAGCTTTCGTGCTGCCTGGAACTCGGGATTATCCCGGGAGATGGCCGATGAGACCACCACGACATCCGCACCCATGACGTGACCGGGATCGTGACCTGAATAGACTGCGGCGCCCAATGTCTCAAGGCGTTTCGTTAAATCGGAGACTTTCTGGTCCGAGCCGCTCACCTTGTAGCCGAGGTTGAGCATAAGCTCGGCTATGCCGCTCATTCCTATCCCGCCAATCCCGATGAAATGTATATGTTGATAACGTTTAAACATAATATGTGTGCATCTCCACACTCTCCTTGACGTGTCTATGACCGGAGGCGTTTAGCCGGAATAGTTGTCCGTTCTTTTTTCACAGCTCCTGGCTATGCTCATAAGCAGTCCGACAATTAAGCAGTTCGCGGTATATGCGCTACCCCCGTAAGAAATAAAAGGAAGCGGCATGCCCTTTGTCGGGACCAGCCCCAGTACGACTCCCATATTGAGCAAAGCCTGGATGCAGAGCAGCATCGTAAGCCCGAGCGCAAGCATGCTTCCGAGAAAGTCGGGAGCTTCCCTTGAAATTTGAAGGCCGGTACGGAA
Source organism: Syntrophobacteraceae bacterium (assembly GCA_049509275.1). GTDB lineage: Bacteria > Desulfobacterota > Syntrophobacteria > Syntrophobacterales > Syntrophobacteraceae > SbD1. The sequence continues at coordinate 10,610 of JBELAB010000025.1, forward strand.
AAGAAGATAGAAAAGCAGACAGGTCAACACAATGCCTACAAATCCCAACTCCTCTCCGATTACGGCCAGGATGAAATCAGTGTAGGATTCGGGCAAATAGAGGAGTTTTTGCTGTCCCGCTCCCAGGCCCTTTCCGAAAAAACCGCCCGAGCCTACCGCTATCCATCCCTGAATGAGCTGATATCCCGAATAAAAGGGATCGGCCCAGGGATTGAGGAAAGTCTCCCACCGAGCGCGCCGGTATGGGACGAGGTAAACGAACTTATAGAGTCCAAAGGCGGCAAAGGGGGCCATTAGAAAGAAGTAACGGAACGGGACCCCTGCAGTCGCCAGCATGACGAGCATGAGGATTACGAACATGAGGACGGTGCCGAAGTCGGGCTCTTTGAGCAGCAGGGCGCTGAATATGGCGCAAAGGACTATGAAAGGCCAGAAGCTTACGCGCGATTCCTTGATGCGGTCCTGTTTTTTGACCAGAGCGTTGCTGAGGAATAAAACCCAGACAACTTTGGCGTACTCGGCAGGCTGGAGGTGCAGGCTGCCGACGCCAAACCAGCGCCGGGCGTTGTTGTACTTCACCCCGAGTCCCGGAATCAGGACCATAACGAGCAGCGCAATCATCCCGAGCAGCATGAGGCCGGAATATTCTTTGTACGAGCGATAGGACGTGCGGCTCACTATGTAGATGATCGGGATCCCCAGGCCAACGTAAAAAAGCTGGCGCTTGAGGTAATGATTCGGGTCGGAGAATCTCGTCAAGGCTGAAATGGAGCTGGCGCTGTAGATCATTATTAATCCGAAGGCAATCAGCAGGGACACTTCGACCCAGAGCTGGACCTCCAGGGGGAGAGGTTTCCAGGAGAGGCGCTGCTTTTCATTCGAGTCGGCCGTTATGGCCGAAGGTGCGTCTGATGCCGTTCTACGCAATCCATTCTCCAATCAGGACTATTTAATCCCCAAGCTCCGCTACCAGCCTTTTGAAATGATCCCCCCTGTGCCCGTAGCTCTCATACTGGTCAAAAGAGGCGCACGCGGGTGAGAGCAGGACAACGTCTCCAGGCGAAGCCCGGCTGATCGCATCCCGGAAGGCTGATCCCAAATCCGGATACATTCCGGCCGGGACCTTCCCGTGCAATTGGCCGTAAATTCTCGGACCGGCTTCCCCAAAGGCGAAAATCGCCTTGCCCCTGCCAATGAGCGGCGCGATCAACGGTTCGTAGCTGCCGAGTTTATCCCTTCCACCGAGCAGGAGTATCACGGGCCGGTCGAACCCCTCCAATGCCTTGACCACCGCACCGACATTGGTCCCCTTGGAGTCGTCGTAGAAATCGATTCCCTTCCAGTTGCGCACCCACTCTACCCTGTGGGCAAATCCGCCGAACCCGTCAACCGCCGCTTGAATTGCTTCGGCACGGACTTCCATGCACATGGCGGCCAGGGCCGCAGCCATTATGTTTTCACGGTTATGGGAACCCTGCAGCCTGCTTTTTTCCAGGCCAATCTCACAGTTCCCTTTGCCCGGGACGGCCAGCTTGATGGCGCGGCCTTCGACCCGGGCGTTTGCGGTTGAGTCCGAACTGCTAAAGGACAGCACCTTACCCGGCATTTCCTCGATGTAATTGCTGCAAATCGGGTCGTCCCCGTTGATTATGGCGAAATTTGCGCTGTTTTGCCGTCGGAAAAAAGAGAGCTTTGAATCCGTGTAAGCTTTAAAGCTTTCGTAACGGTCCAGGTGATCTTCCGTTACGTTCAGCAACACCCCTATGTCCGGGCGGAAGGTGGAAGCGGTATCCAGTTGGAAACTGCTGATCTCGAGCACCAGAGTGTCGGCATGCTCACCGGAAACTATCCACTGGCTGAGGGGTGTTCCAATATTTCCGCCAACGAAGGGATGCCTTCCGGCCTGCTTCAGCATTTGGCCGATCAGGGCGGTTGTTGTCGTCTTCCCGTTGGTGCCGGTCACGGCGATCACCGGGAGGCTGACCTGCCGCCAGGACCACTCGAGTTCACCTGTTATTTCTATTCCCCGGCTTCTCGCTTCTTTAAGCGGCTCGATGTCCAGTGGGACACCTGGGCTGACAATTATCCGGTCCGCATCGAGAAAATCTTCGAGCCGGTGGGCCCCCAGGCGTAGCGAGCAGCCCGCCTGCTCGATACTGTTCAGCGCGTCCTTGAATTCAGAGCGGGAGTGCAGGTCTGTCGCGGTCACTTTGGCCCCCCGGCTTAGGAGCAAAGCGCATACGGCCCGGCCTGATGCGCCAAGCCCAACCACGAGCGTTTTTTCGGAGGTCTCTTTGCCTGTCACACACACTCCCCGTCCATTGCCTCGACGATTTTTTCCATTGTCATCCCGCGGGAGCCTTTGACCAGGATCCATGCCCCCTCGGGTACAACCCGCCGCAAGAAATCCGATGCTTCGGCGTGATCGGCTGCGTGAAAACAAAGGGACTCATCGAGCCCGGCGGCCTGCGCTCCCTTGAGTATCTCGACGCCTAGCGGCCCGAGCGTGATCAGCCTGCTCGGTTTTGCAGCGCCCACTTTTCTGCCTACCTCGAAGTGAAGAAAAGGGCTGTCCCGGCCGAGTTCGCGCATCTCTCCAAGGACCGCCACAAAAGGACTGCCCGAGCTTGCGGAAAGGACCGCTTCCATGGCGGCAATCATCGAGCAGGGATTGGCGTTATAGGTATCGTCCACCAGGACCCCGCCGTTGCGAAGGTTGCGGCAATTCATGCGCTGACGTAGCGGCGTCCAGCCCGACAGTCCGGCTCCGACCTCCTCGGCTGAAGCCCCCGTACTCAAGGCTGCGGCGGCGGCGGCAACGGCATTTTGGGCATGGTGGATGCCCATAACCTGAAGCGACACAGGGATCTCGAAGCCCCCTGCTTTTATTCGAAATGATGTGTTGTCTTTGGAAACTACGATCTTCGAGCACACAAACACAT
>JBELAB010000250.1:0-4979 GCA_049509275.1 Syntrophobacteraceae bacterium
TTGAAGAAACGTATGCGATATTACCCAAGTCTTTGGTTTATCCCGACACAGGAGTATGAAATGGAACAACGAAAGCTGAAAATCATTGAAAAAATGGAAGAAAAAGGGATGAGCGCTGCAACGGTTGCTGACGCTATTTCTTTCAATCCCATGATACTTGGACTCTATCTTGTAAAGGACGCCTATCCTATGCCGACAAGGCTCCTCGACAAGCTGGAAGGCGCGCTGGCGAACTGATTTTCCCATTCCATTGGAGTGTAACCATGAGCATAAAGATGCCTTTGAAGTTTGTCGGCAGTTACAAGGTCATTACCCGCCAGGCCGGGGCGGAGAAGCAGGAGTTTTGCCAAAAGCTGACCATGACGCCCATGGCGCGCAAGGAGCAAGGCACGGAGGCCAAAGAGAATTCGCCTACACACCAGATAACCTACTTTTGCTTTGGCTGCAGGAGAGTCCTGGAAGGCAGGATAAAGGAGAACCTGGAAGACAGAGTCGTTTTTCAGGTCGATGAGCGTGAATACGAGTTCCGCCCGTCTGTCTAGAAAAGGCTTGGCGGGCTGCGCTTAGCCCACCGGGTCTACGGATCTTTTCATGGTTAAGGATGTCCCAACGGGACGTGAGTTACTGCGGTAATCGCGAAGTGGCGCAAATCGCCTCGCCATGGCGCAATACGCCTCACCTTTGTAACATACTGATATCTATTAATATTTTTTCAAAACAAGGGGTCCGGGATAATTACTGGCGCAATATGCGCCTTTTTTTATTCTACCCGACCCATGGCTTTATTCGCCGCAAGTTGATGTCATCTATTAAAAATCTCCATCATTTTAGCCAGTTACATAATTCTGTAAAACAAAAAGACCCTTTGGCTTGAATCCTGCTCTATCAGCAGAATGCAAACACAATTGCATGAGTTCGGTGAGGGAAGTTTTTTCAAGGCCGTTTCCACCATAGCTTGAGCAGAAGGAGAGTCATTATGGACACCAAAGACCGCAAGAAAACAATGCAACCCGTGATCTTTGCGATGGAAAACGACCAGTGCGTATGGGGTCGGGCGGGGGTGATAAAACCAACCAAGTGCGTAAATGCATTCGACTGTCTGGGTTGCGCCCTTGATCAGCGAGTGCTGGGCAATTTTGAGGAGCAGCGAAAAGCCAGCGGCCAGACAGACAGCCGGCCGCCGAGAATGGTGATGATGATGCGCAAGGGCAAGTGCCGCCACATGCTGAGCGGCCGTATTCCCTACGGCTCCTGCTCGTATGCCTATGATTGCGTGAGGTGTCCATTCGACCAGATGATCGAGGACACGAGCTACCTGCCCAATCTAAGACGCCCGGAAGTGGAAAGGGCATCCGGCTTCGACGTTGCGCGAAATTACTACTATCACCACGGCCATAGCTGGGCTCGGGTCGAATACGGCGGGCGGGTGCGTGTGGGCCTCGATGATTTCGCTCTCAGGCTTCTGGGACCTCAGGACGAAATACAGATACCCGGTCTCGGGTCCACCGTTGGCCAAAGTCATCCAGCCGCCGTGTTGAAGCGTTCCGGTAAGGAAGCTGCGAGCCTGTGCCCGGTGGATGGCCAGGTAGTGGCAACCAATCATAACCTTCTGAAAAGAGCGACCACAGCAAATGATGCGCCATACGCAGAAGGGTGGCTTATGGTAATCCAGCCCAAGTCCCTGCGCAGTAATCTGAAAAATCTGTTTTTCGACGCGGAGGGTATGGCCTGGATCGACGATGAGGCCTCGCGACTGGGCGGCCTGTTATCGGGCGTTACCGGTTATCCAACGATGCCAACCGGTGGTGAGGCGATCAAGGATATTTACGGAACGGTTCCGGAGATCGGCTGGGACCGGCTGGTGCGTGAATTCATGCAATGACCATGGCTCCGGATACACGGTGTCTGATGATACGTTTTTCAATTACCCGGGTTGTATCCATATAACTCGAGGGGCTGATCCCATGAAGGGGTGAGCCCCTCTTTTTTTGCCCAAAGCGCCTGCCGGTGTGCGCGTGTATCCATCCGAGGTTCACACGTTTCAGGTCCGGCCGAAGATATGATTGAGGCTTCTGGAGATTTCATACTGGCACGCAGTGCAGAATCTTAAAGGCAGGCCATCGAGTTTCTCGATGGTGCTCACGAAAGCCATCAGGCAATCCGGAGTCCGGCAATGACCGATTCCCAGCAGATGCCCGGTTTCATGAACGCCAATCTTGGCGGCTCGCAGATATGTGCGTGCCGAATCTTTATCCATGAGCCGATGAAGAGACATTACAGCAGCCTTGCCGCCAAGCTGGGATTCGCCGAATACGAATTTAAGAATCGGTGTGCACAGGTCGCACTTAACGATTCCCAGCTTGAATCGTGCTCCATCATCCATAGACTCGAGCGCTTTGATTATTTGTCCTGCCCCATATTGGCTGCGCAGGGGAAGGTAGGCATACTGGGGATCAGGGCGCGACGGCAAGGTAGCAGCATTGAGGCCGATCAATGTCTGCAGGTTTGCCGCAACGACCGAAACGGCCAGCGCATCCACATATCCGATGGGAACAATATCTATGTGAGTTTCCTCGGACGTTCCGCGTCGATTGCGCGTCAATGGCGATTACCTCTATTGGGGATAGAAGACCCCTGGTGATTCATGCGGCGCCTTGGGCAGAGGGGCCCCGGGGTTTCGCGTCAGCAGCGGCCAAGTTGATACCGCTTCATTTTCCGCATCAGTGTGCTCCGGTCGATTCCCAGCTTCTTGGACGCCCGGAGGATATTCCCGTTGCAGGATTCCAGGGTGGCTTTTATCTGGTTGATTTCAAGTTCGTGCAGCGTCATCGACCCCGTGGAACCTGCATCGGCGCGCGGATTCACGAAGGTCAGTTCTTCGACCCCGATCATCCTGCCCCTGGCTATGACTACGGCCCGTTCGACCACGTTTCGAAGCTCCCGAATATTGCCCGGCCAATGGTACGAACTCAAAAGATCCAACGCCTTCTGTGTAAAACCACCCAGGGATTTTCCGGTTTCTTCGTTGTAGCGTTTGAGAAAGTGATCGGCGAGTACTGGGATGTCATCCAATCGCTCGCGCAAGGGCGGGACGTCTATGGTGATCACGTTGATGCGATAGTAAAAGTCGTCCCTGAATTGATTTTCTTTTATCATAGAAAGCAGGTCTCGGTGGGTGGCGCTGATGAGCCGAAAATCCGACTCAATGGGCTGGCTGCCCCCTAACCTGAGGAAACTTTTCTCTTCCAGCGCCCGAAGAAGGCTCACCTGCATTTTAGGGGAAATCTCGCCAACTTCATCAAGGAGAAGCGTGCCGCTGTGAGCCATCTCCAGGCGTCCGCGCCTGGCTTTGATAGCACCGGTAAAAGCCCCCCTCTCGTGGCCGAACAATTCGCTTTCCAGCAGGGACTCGGATAACGAGCCGCAATTAACTGCAAGGAAAGGACCACAGGACCGATCACTTCTAAAATGAATGGCCTTGGCGACCATGTCCTTACCAACCCCTGTTTCTCCGGTTATCAAAATGGGTGCGGACGAAGGGGCAACTTCCTCGATCTTGGCGAAAATGGCCCGCATAGCGTCGGAGTGGGCGATAAAGACATCGAAAAAACCCTCGTGGCGTTCACTCAACAGTTCCTTGAGGACGACGTTTTCTTCACGGAGCGCCTTATTGGCAAGAAGTCGCTCCATAAACAGTGACAGCTCATCGGGATCAAAAGGCTTGCAGAAATAGTCCGTGGCCCCCCGCTTCATGGCATCGACAGCCGTTTGCACGGTGCCGTGAGCAGTCATCATGACCACTACGGCATTCGGCTCGTGTTCCTTCAGTTGAGAAAGAAACTCGATTCCATCCATGCCCGGCATTTTGATATCCACCAGATAGATGTCGGCGGGAAAAGCCTCGACAAGTTTTAGAGCTGCCTCGCCGGACAATGCCGTTTCCACCTGATAGCCGTCCCTTACAAACCAAGCCTGGAGCGACTCGCAGATCATCTCTTCGTCGTCCACAATCATGATGCGTGTCGAAAATTTCATACGGAGGCTTCTCCTCCCTCCCTCAATGGGCTCAATTCCTTCGCCTGGGACTGGTCCTGCGGAAACGCAGTGGAAACCTTGCCCAGAGCATGCACGCCATCCCGGCCGTCCACCGGGTTCCGAGGCAGCCGAATTCTGAACGTAGATCCTTTGCCAGGCTCACTTTCGACCTCCACATCTCCATGATGTTCGCGTATGATGCCGTAGACCATTGGCAATCCGAGGCCGCTGCCTTTCCCATCGGTTTTGGTGGAGTAAAAGGGTTCGAAAATCCGCGGCAGGACTTCAGGATCAATTCCACACCCTGTATCGGCGACCGCCAGGTAGATTAGATCGGCACTCTCGTCGATTTCGCCGGAGATGGTTAAGGTCCCTCCGTGCGGCATTGCGTCAATAGCGTTGAATACCAGGTTCAACAGGCACTGTTGAATCTGGGCGTAATCTCCGCATGCGGTGAACTGACCCGACGGGAAATGCACCTCGAAGCGTATATCGGCAAGTTCGAGCTGATGCTCCGTCAGGAGCAGAATTGTATCGACCAGTTCGTGAATCTCTATAACCTTTGCTTCCGCGCTTTTTGGCCGGGCGAAGGTAAGCAGGTTCTTGACAATAGACCCGCAGCGCATCGCTTCACGAAAAGAGAGGTCCAGATATCGTGCCACATTCGACATCTCAATATCGGACGGCCTATTCTGCCCGGTTTTGGACTGCAGAATACTCTGGACAAGCCTGTTGAAGGTCACGATGCTCGTGATCGGGTTGTTGATCTCGTGGCAAACCGAAGCAACGAGCCGCCCCAGGGAGCTGAGCCGATCTTCCTGAGCCAAACGGGCGAAATCTTTTTTGAGCGCAATGGTGCGCTCTTCGATCTTCTTGCCCAAATCCTGGGTAATGTCTCGGATCGTCAGCACGAACTGGGAGACCTCCCCACGCCGGTCAAAAAT
>JBELAB010000251.1:0-4973 GCA_049509275.1 Syntrophobacteraceae bacterium
AGGTCCATTCTAAGGTTTTCGTTTCCCATCAAGATGATAAAGGAGCTATTAAAATGAAAAGTCGCAGCAGGTTATTGGCAATTTCTTTAGTCGTTTGTCTGTCAATCGGCATTTTCGCCGTAGCTGGATATTTACAAGCTGCTGAAGACCCGGGAATGCAGGCAGGTAAGACGAAGATCATGGAAGGCGCCAAGAAGATGATGGATGGAAACAAAATGATAATGGATATAGCGGCCAAAAAAGGGGTAATGTACGTAGACTTTACGGAGGCCGACAAGAAGATGACGGAAGGCTATGCCATGGTGACCAAAGGCGTAGGCATGATGACCGGCAGCACGATGGCCGAAGGCAAAGCCATGGTGGGCAAAGGCACAAAAATAATGCTGGATGCACAGATAATGATGACCGCCGCTGCCGAGAAGAAAGGGATCTCGCACGACTGTGCGATCGCTTTCGATACGTGCGGGTTTGGAGAATACCAGATGAAACAAGGCGCGTTGGATTGGTTTTTTGGGAGCGGCACCGCATATTAGCAGTAACACTGCCCGATCGAGCATGAGGATCGGGCGCTTGCTTTAAGGAATTCAAAGCCCTCTTCGGCAAGTCTTCGCAAGCCGAAGGGGGCATTCACTGCCCGGTGCGATACCGAACGCGTCGGGCGGGCGCGGGATGCCTTCCGGCATGCCGAACGGCATTTCCGGGTCAATCTTCAATCGTCCAGCCTGAACAGTTCGTTAGACTTCGCAAAGCCCAAAAGAAAGCGGCTCATGACGAGCATCTGTGTATGGTACTGAAGGATGGCTTTGTGCTTGGTTTCCACTTCCTCGGGTTTTAAGGTGAATGAAATCCAGTGTTTCCCCTGATCAGGAAAGTTCTCAGGGGGATTGAGGCGCGACCCGGTCCCCTCCCCCTCACCAAGCGGCCACTGTCCATAATGGACCAGGAAGGTAAGCACGACGGGTTTGTGATCTGCATGTTTCTTGTTCAGATGTATCAACGCCTCCTTAACGAAATAGTAAGTTGCGTTATGGTCCGGGTGCTGGTCCTCGGACGGGGTTACAGCCAACAGGTCAGGCCGGAATTCAGAGATCACCCGTTCGATCTCCTTTCTCAAGTCTGCACCGCAGTAGTCAGTGCGGGGCACAATAATCTCGAACGCCGGCGGGCGAGTTTTCCTGGTAAAAGGAGACCTGTACGCCAGCGGATGTGCGCGAAACTTTAAACGAAGGTAGGACAACCCGCCGTCCGGAAAACCAAGGAAGATAATGTCACGCTCCTTCACCCCCAGGGTGGTGAGGGCCTTTACGGCCTCCAGGCGGCGCTCTTCACCATACCTGGTGTAGTTCTTTGCCGTCGGATTGGAGATGTGATCCTCCTTTTCCACCCCCTCCGGAAAGCCGTCTCCGCTCGTCATGAATACTACCTTCACCTTTCCACCGGCTTCGAGAACGCGCTGAATCAGCCCTGCCGTTCCAAGGCTCTCGTCATCGGGGTGAGGCGAAAATATCATAAGGCGTGTGTTATGCGAGATGAAAGGCTCTATCGCTTGGGGCTCATCTGCGTGCGCAAAGGCAGGGACCAGTGTAGCAAGCGCGAACATCAAAGTACACAGTGCTTTCAAAAACAAGTCAAACCTCCTCGTAATATAGACTTACATATAACACTTAATTACGGCGCTATTGCGAGCACCCCTTCCTCAAATGTTCGGCATAATCTGTGAGCATACGGAACTGGTCCTGAAGGGCATGTTTTTCGACCCCGACCGGTGCTTTGAAAAAGGAAGCCAGGTGGGTCATAGCTCCGGCTTCAGCGCGCCTTTTCGCCAGTTCGGCCAGGCGGACGAGATCGAGCACCAGGGGCGCCGCGAGAATTGAATCATATCCCTGCCAGATGAATTGAAGCGACATTTTGGCCCCCAGAAACCCTTTGAAGTGAATGAAATCCCAGGCCGTTTTCTGGTCGCCCAGGGACGGGACATAGCCTATGCTGACCGAACTATGGGGAGAATATCCAAGGATTTTGGGGAGCACCTGGTCTTTGGTCCGGATTTTCGATTCGCAGTTTTCCGGATTATCGAGTATCCGGCCGTCCATGTTGCCCAGTATGTTGAAGCCCTCCCAGCTCATTATCTCCAGATTTCTCCAGGCGAACATGGGGGCCAGGGCCGATTTTACCAGCGTCTCACCCGTTTTTCCGTCGTTTCCCATGACAGGGACGCCTCTTTCGGCTGCAAGCTGCAAAACCGCCGGGGGAAGAGCGCCATTCGACGGCGTAAAGTTTATATATGCACACCCTTCCAGGATTGCGGCACAGGAATAGAGCGTGCTCGCCCGCAACTTTTCCGTTTCGTTGCCTGCGATCAGCTTTCGCAGCGATGCAAGTTCGCAATGGCGGGCATCGAGTTCCAGGGGCGGCTCCGTTGACGCAAGATTTACCACAATTACTTCATCGAGCCTGTACTTGCGCCTGAAGGTCCGCAAGCTGTCGCGCATGCCTTCTATTTCCTGCTCAAGGTTTTTTTCTTTCGCATTTAAAGGATAGGCAAGATTTTCTATAGCTTCGCCACAGTTTTTGGCGCACCCGCAATCGATACCATGATGAAATTCCTCCAGTTCAGCCTTGATTTCCATGAGAATTCCAGGCGCCACCGGGGCCATTTTTTCAAAAATATCACGGGAGTTTGCCTCCGTTCTTATATCGCAGCCACCGAACACAAGGTCTGCCGGCTCGATAAGATCTATTCCATCGAAGATGTGCGAGCAGGTGACCATGCCGGTTGGCGGCGCCAGTTTTTTTTTCAACGCAAGGGCGCCCGCCACCACCATCGAGGCGATGGAACCGAGCGCACCTATGAGGTAAACCCCTGTTTTATTTACAGATGACATGATTCACAGACTCTCGTATGATAGGCTTGCATATGACCGCGAAGATTCCGGCAAAGCTGTACTAAAAGACTTATTTCCGCTAATTGTCAATTGTTTCAGCACAAGGAGGTCAACTTCCCATCTGGTTACCGGCTTGCTTCGGTCTTAAATTCTTAATCGCCGGGCTTGCTTTTGTCCGATCCGTGCTGTCTGAATTAACTTCGGAGGCCTATATGTTTAAGAACATTCTTGTACCCTCGGACCTGACCGAAAGAAACCACAAAGCGATGGATATCGCCGTCGAAATGGCGCTGGAAAACAGAGCTGTCGTTACTCTGCTTCATGTAATCGAAACCCTTGAGGGGGCCGATTCCGAAGACTTTCAGAAATTTTACAGGCAACTTGGAGCTCGCGCCGGCAGGAAAATCGATAAACTCATAGCCGAATACGGCCGGGAAGGCCTTTCAATGGAAAAGTACCTGCTTTACGGCAGACGGGTTTACGAAATAGTCAATTTTGCGGTCGCACACGGTGTCGATTTGATTATAATGAGCTCACACAAACTCGACCCCGAAAACATCACCGAAGGCTGGGGGACAATCAGCTTCAAGGTCGGGGTCCTTTCCCACTGTCCGGTTATGCTTGTAAAGTGAAGAATCCCGTGACAAGAAGAATAATGCACCTGGACATGGACGCCTTTTACGCTGCCGTGGAACAGTCGGACAACCCGGAGTTGAGCGGAAAGCCGGTACTGGTGGGCGGCGCAATGCGCGGGGTGGTTTGCGCAGCATCCTACGAGGCCAGGCGCTACGGCGTTCATTCAGGCATGCCTGTTTTCCAGGCGAGAAAGCTTTGCCCGCAGGGGGTTTTCCTTCCCGTCCGGATGGATCGTTATAAAGAGGTCTCCCGCGTTGTCATGGAAATCCTGCGCGGGATATCGCCTCTTGTCGAACAGGTATCAATCGATGAGGCTTTTGCGGACATTACCGGGACGGAAAGGCTCCACGGTCCTTCATACGCCCTGGTCCATCGGGTAAAAGCGGAGATCCGTGAAGCCACTTCCCTTACCTGTTCAATCGGAATAGCGCCAAACAAATTTCTCGCCAAAATCGCCTCGGATTTCAAGAAACCCGACGGGCTGACGACACTTGAAGAAGAACAGGTCAAAGAATTTCTGAAACTCCTGCCGGTCGGTAAAATTCCCGGAGTAGGCAAGAAAAGTGGGGAAGAACTGCGCAAGCTGGGCATTGTTTTCGCCTCGGACATTTTGAAGTTTCCAGCACAGTTGTGGGAAAATAAATTCGGCAAATGGGGCGCCGCCCTCTACGCAAAGGCGCAGGGAATAGATAATTCTGCGGTCGAGCCGTACAGCGACCCCAAGTCTATCAGCGCCGAACACACCCTTGCTGAGGACACCGGCAACATCGCCGAGCTCGAGAAGATGCTCCTGTCTCAGGCCGAGGAAGTGGGCCGGGAAATTCGCAAACTCGGGTTCAAGGCAAGGACTGTGATTCTGAAAATAAAGCTCTCCGATTTCAAAACGATCACCAGAAGCCGCACCCTGCCGGAGCCGTTCGACACCACGGACGTTCTGTTTCAAACCGGACATAAGCTCTTAGCGGACCTGAAGCCGGCGCGAAAGGTGCGCCTGATAGGAATAGGCGTATCAAACCTTTCTTCCGGCCTCAGTCAAATGACTATTAGTTCATCAAGGGAGAGAACCGACAGGCAGGGGCGGCTCGACCGTGCGCTGGACCAAATCCACAGCCGTTTTTGCGGCAACGTGGTCGTGCGCGGCCCAATGATGGACGAGGTTTGAGTTTATAGTGACAAACGAGGAGGACCAACTTGCCCAGCGAAAAATATAGATATCTTCGCGAGGACTTCGGTGAACTTCCCATTCACCTGGAGCATCTGGACATATATCTCAACTTCCTGAACGACAGGGTCGAAGCTGCAAACTGCCTCCGGATGACTGCCAGGCAGGAGCTTGACAGGATTGCGCTCGATGCGGGCGACCTTGAAATAGTGAGCGTCGAATGGTGTTCCGGCCCCGATTCAGCCGGGAACTCTCTTCGGTATGAATATCTCGCCGAGCAAAACAAGCTG
>JBELAB010000252.1:0-4950 GCA_049509275.1 Syntrophobacteraceae bacterium
TGCCCGGGTCAGGGAAAAACTGCTGGCCCTATCGGATTACGACTACACCTGCACCTCTGCCATCCTGGACAGTCCTCTGGAACTGAGCGATTATATTTCTTCCTTACGACTGTTTCCCGTCACCGAGGGCAACCGCTGCTTCATCGAGTGGTCTGCGGAATTCGATTGCCCGCTGGAAAAGGTGGCTGAGCTATCTGAGACCGTCGGCAATGGTCTGTTTCAGACCGGGCTCGACGCATTGAAGAAAAGTTATGGAAAAAGATGAAAGTCTCCGTCATTCGATCGGCAGTAATTGACGCCCGAATCGATGAGGTATGGGCGGCGCTGCGTGATTTCAACAGTCACGACCGGTGGCATCCAGCCGTGGCCCGCAGCCGGATGGAAAACGATCTCGACGGCGACGTCGTCGGAGGTGTGCGACGATTCAGCCTCACCGACGGCGCCGAGTTTCGTGAGCAACTGCTGCGCCTCAGCGACCGCGAGCACACATTTAGTTACTGTATCCTCGACTCATCCCTGCCGCTTTTTGACTACGTGGCCACGGTTCGACTCAAGCCGGTGACCGACGGCGGCCGGACCTTCTGGGACTGGCGCTCGCAGTTTCGTGCCCCGGACCATCGCGCCGCGGAGCTGGAAAAGATGGTTGGCCAGAAAATGTATGAGGACGGATTTTCGGGGCTGCGGAGGTTTCTGGCCGAGAAAGAGGGGCGCCCGCAGCCTCCCGGCCATAGGGAGGCGACCGCAGCTCTTGCGACCGCCCGCGACGAGTACCTGCCGTCCAAGGCACTGGTGGTGGCGTCCGCCGGAGGTCCAGAGGTCATGGCCCTTGGGGATGTGACGGTTCCTGCACCAGGCCCCCGGCAGGTGCGTATCCGCCAGACGGCGATTGCAGTCAATTACATAGACATCCAGCATCGCCGAGGAATCTCGGCAGGTTTTGATTTGCCGGGGACCCCGGGTGTGGAAGGTGTGGGTGAGATCATCGACGTGGGAGACCAGGTCAACGGATTATTCCCGGGCGACCGCGTCGCCTATATGAGCCGAAAACCCGGATCATATGCCGAAATCCGTTGTGTCAATGCCGACGCCTGCATACCCGTGCCGGCTGGCATATCTGATATTGACGCTTCCACCTTGCTCAAGGGCGTTACGGCTGGGTTACTGCTTGGCCGGGTGTTCAGGGCCGCCCCTGGCGCGACGATCCTGATCCAGGCGGTAGCCGGCGGCCTGGGTCACTTGCTCAGCCAATGGGCCAAATCCATGGACCTCACGGTCATTGGCACGGTATCTACTACCGATAAGGCCAAGTTCAGCCGAGACCGCGGCTGCGACTACCCCATCGTGGTCGCAGACGACACCTCAGCAACATCCGAAGTGATGCGCATCACCAATGGTCTCGGGGTCGATTATTGGGTCCACAGCAGCGGCGCGCGGGGGCTCGATGCCGCTCTCGCCTGCCTGTCCCGCTTCGGCCACTGCGCCGTCATCGGCGACCGCAACGGACAGGTTATGCCTTTGGACGTTAGCGTGTTAAAGCAGCGGTCCCTGACCGTGTCGGCCCCGGTGTGTTTTGACTACTTCGACGATCGTTCCAACTTTCTCCGCCTTGTCCATCAATTGTTCGCAAAAATTCAAAGCCGCACCATCATCCCCGCCATCGAAGCGTTCCCGCTAAGTCAAGCTTCTAAAGCCCATAGTCGAATCGAAAACCGACAGACCATGGGTGCCGTCGTCCTGACTCCTGGAGGATGAACCCTATATATGGTCAAGTCAAATTACATGGGCTTTTAATGTCGCTCGACCGATCTGACCTTTCGGCCGGGGCAACATAGCCCAGATAACCGAGCCGGAGGATGCTCAAATTCGGGAATGTAAGTATGCGAAAGAAGGGCTATTTGTCTTAAGTTAACAGCATTGGGCCCGACCTTTTGAAACGGCCGTATCATGCCGACGCATAAACAGCGGTTGCCGCCTCGATGGCACCCGGCCGGGTTTTGAAGCCCTCGGCTTTCAGCAAGGCTTCCAGCGCGGCCAAAAATAGGAACACGTTCCAGCGGCGGCAGGAATGGCCCATCAGCCCGACGCGCCAGACCTTGCCAGCAAACTGGCCCAGACCGCCGCCGATCTCAATGGCAAAGTCGCTCAGTAGCACCTTGCGCACCTTAAGATCGTCTACACCGTCCGGGATCCGGATGGCGTTCAGCATCGGGAGCCGTTCCTTCTCGGGTACAAGCATCAAAAGCCCCATGGCTTCGACCCCAGCTACCAGGGCGCGGTGGTTCAGCCGATGCCGCGCAAAGCGCGCCTCGAGCCCTTCCTCGGCGATGATTCGCAGTGCCTCGCGAATGGCGTAGACCATGTTGACCGGCGCGGTGTGGTGATACTTGCGCGGGTTGCCCCAGTAGTCGCGTATCATGCTGAAATCGAGATACCAGCTGACCACGGGATACTTGCGCTGCTCGAGGGCCTTGATAGCGTCGGCGCTGAAGGTGACCGGAGAAAGCCCCGGCGGGCAGGAGATGCACTTCTGGGTACCACTGTAAGCCGCATCGATGTTCATCCGGTCGACAGGCACATCAATCCCGGCAAGGGAGGTGACACAATCCACCAGGAATAGCGCCCCGGCCTCGTGAGCGATCTTCGAGATGTCTTCCAGCGGAGTGCAAGCGCCGGTCGACGTCTCGGCGTGCACCACGGCTACAACCTTGGGCTTGCATCCCTTCACCGCCTTGGCTACCGCCTCCGAGTCGACGGCCCGTCCCCATTCGCCATCGACCTTGACCAATTTGCCACCGATGCGGTTGACGATGTCGCACATGCGGGTACCGAAAACGCCGTTCACGGCGACTACAACCTCGTCGCCGGGCTCCACCAGATTGACTAAGCAGGCTTCCATGCCGCCGCTGCCGGTGGCCGAAACCGGAATGGCAAGGGCGTTTTGCGTCTGGAAGAGATGGCGCAGCAGTCGCTGAGTCTCGTTCATGGTTTCCAGAAAATAGGGGTCCAGGTGTCCGATGCAGGGTGCGGCCATCGCCTGCAGCACCCTTGCGGGAACGTCGCTTGGCCCCGGTCCCATGAGAAGCCGGTGCCCAGGATCAATGTCACTGAAATCCTTTGGATCGATCTTTGATGCGTCAGCACTCATGAGTAGACCCCTCCCCCTTTGAATCGCTGTGGTGAGCTTGAGATTGCAATCGGCTATGGGCCTGGAGTTCTTTCAGACTGCAAAAGACACCGGCCCCTCTGGCGAGAATACACCTCAAGAAACTACCTCTCGGCAATTACAAGTTAAGCCTCGAGCATCCTGGCTGCTGATAGCTGATAAGAAATCGCTTTTCGATGGTTTCAGAGTATCACATCGTGTGTGGGATCATCAATGGATTATGTTTACACATCTTGCCAACATGGCAAACCCTCTCGTGGGCCGGCAGCATAACGAATATGATTTTGATATTTTAATTTTGGGTTGCGGATCACCTTCTCCAGTGCGATGGTCCAACCCTTATTCGTCCAGACCGGGTAACCACAAATAGTAGAAGCCGTTTCTGAGAGGAGTAACGGAATCCCCCAGACCTAGGTCAATCAGGCTTATTTTGGGCAAACCCTGCTTGCTCGTGGAAGAAGTGTTATAGAGATTATCGTTTGGGTATTCCGTGCGGCGATAAACCACGACTTTGGCGTCCTCCGGGAGCCCGGCGAGTTTTGCCGCCTCGTGGATCGCATCGTCCAGATACCCGATTCGATCCACAAGACCCAGGCTCAGTGCTTCTGTGGCTGTGAAGACACGCGCCGACATGATAATCTCCCTTGCCTGGTCATTGAGCTTGCGATGCTTCGTGGCGAGGGACATAAACCTTCCCGCCAGTTCATCGATAATATCCTGAACGATTTGCTCTTCCTCCCGAGTGGCCTTTCGGAAAGGGGACCCCATGTCTTTGTTCTTTCCGGACTTGCTTGCGTCGACTTCCACACCGATTTTGTTCATCAAGCCCGAAACGTTGGGTCTCAGGAATACAACGCCGATCGAACCGGTGATAGTGGTCGGGTGAGCCAGTATAAAGTCCGCAGGCAAGGCCACGTAATATCCTCCGGAAGCCGCCACTCCCATCATGGCCGCAACGATCTTTGCCCCGCTGCATTTCTTGTACTCCATGATCTCATGATACAAAATATCGCTTGCGGTAGCCGAACCGCCGGGGGTGTCAATTTCTAAAACGACTGCCCTTATTTCCTTGTCTTTTTCAGCCTTCTTTAGTTGAGATACAATCTCCTCGACCATGCTTGACTTACTGAGAAAACCTCTCGGAGAATCCGAGATGAATCCTTTGATTGAAAGGATCAAAATTTTCTCTTTCCCGGCGCCTTGTAGCGTGAATTCCTTTAAGGGTTCCGTCTCATCGGGAAATATGGTGATCTTCGGATGGATGCAACCGCCGCAAAGCAGAAGAACCGCCAAAATGCAAACAGCGGGGAGGGTTCGAGTCAGGGAACATCTCAGGGTCATGGACGCCTCGCTGGCTTTTTGCTCCGACCGTCGGCGGAGCCGGGTTTTCCGATCTCCAGGATAATTCGAGCGATCCCGGCAAATCCGAGCCCGCCCTTCCGTTCGGTAACAAAGGCAGGCAGCGCATTTGCCCGATAAAAGCAAAATACTCAGGCACCTAGTCTACAGTATAAAACGTTAACGTCAACCCTGGTTTGTCCTTTTGGTCTTATTCAAAAGAACTTGCCAACTTGTTGATTTAACGTAAGATTAATGTGTGGAACGGAAATGGTGAGTATTTTAGCGTCTCATTTATCAAGGTTCAGGAGAGAAAGCATCATTTCAGTGTAAGCGTCCTGTGAACCCCACCTTGTAGGTCAAGCCGCGCTCTGCCATGATCTTCTGAAAATACAGCAGGAGGTCAGGCATGTCGAGCAATGTCAGTAGATCTGGGAAGCAGCGGCTTT
>JBELAB010000253.1:0-4910 GCA_049509275.1 Syntrophobacteraceae bacterium
CAAGCTGGTGCTGGCGGACGCAACCGGAGCGAAAAAGGACCCGCAAACAGGTCGATACGTTGAGGCACGCTACAAGGGCGCGTGGCACAAAGCAGAGATAACAGACGTAAGACCTGGCGGCGTGAGGGTGCATCATACCGAAAAGGGATCGACCTATAACGATTGGGTGACCGCGGACCAGGTCCGTCCGTTTAATTTCCCGCATTTCCCCAAAGGGGCCAAGTTGGAGGTCCAAGCAGCATCGAGCGGGAAATGGTACCCTGCGACGGTGATGGATTCATGGGAGTATCTTCATTTTTGCCGCTTTGACGGCTATTCTCCGGCCTATGATGAATGGGTCGGTCCAAGCAGGATGCGAGAGCCGGATAAATCCGCCGCAGCAGGCGTTTCTTCAAACTTAAGCGGGAAATGGATAGGCCATTGGGTGAACAACCTGAATGAGAAAGGGGAAGATGCCCTGGTTCTCACTGAGGATGCGGAAGGGAACATCAAAGGGACCTGGTCAGGCAGTGTGAATGTGAGTGGGAAGCGCATCAACGCGAACACTGCCCAGCTTTCCGGGCAGACGGCAGATCGTGCCTATAAGATTACGGCTACGGCGCAGCAGGGAGTGGTCACTCTGAAATATCTATCCAGGCGGCTGGATGGGGGCGGCTCGTACGAAGGTACATCGACGCTCAAATCGGCCAGATGAAAAGGCGCGCAACAGCCGGATATGATGCGGCCATAGAATGCCGCTACGATGGGTCGAGATTTTAGCGGTCGAGCCAACTTGATCGGGAGTAGCGTTGGATCAGTGCAGGAACCTGATATTTGTGGGGAAACAAGCGGGGAATCAGCAAGGGCCGCCCTACGACTGGATGGGATATGTGAACTCTCAAAGAGGCGGTACGGAAATAATGCGCACTACGTCTCCGGCCCTCTTTCCTCCTCCTAACACGCCTCGTTGAGAGCGTGTGAGAAAATAAACCACCGGCTTTTGATTGTCTAAAAAAAGAAAGGCGTTTTTAAATGAAAAGATCTTTGTTCCTTGGTTTTTTCTTCTTTACGCTGCTCGTGGTCGCCACTTGGGGATCGAGCGCTTCGATCCCACAGAGACTTGTTGTACTTCCTGTTCTTTTCATTCCCAAGGATGTACAAATTTCGGAGCAGGAACTTAAAGCAGATGCAGATCTACTGCAATCTCATCTTAAACTCGCACAAGACAAGTACAAGGCACTGCTTGAAACGGACACCTTTGCGATATCAGAAAGAAAATACAATTTCTGCCACGCCGCCCACGACAGTGCTTTCTACGATCTCCACGTCGAAAAGCAGGCATTGATCGCCAGCGGCAGGGGAAAACCAGAAGCAATGAATTCCTCTCATATTATGGCAAAAGAGCTTCTGGACTGGAACCACGATAACAGAATGGACTCACGCACCGTATATCTCATGCTCTTTATGCGACCGAACAATCAATCTCCGGGGAGCCATGCCTTTGGAGGGGGCAGAACTTTTAACGGACCGCCCAATAAGGGAGGCGGGTACGTCGAACTCGAGATGCATGGATTGCTCCATGGCGACACGGGTCACTTCCAGTCCACTCTGGTCCACGAACTGGGACACAGCTTTGGCCTTCTCCACGTCGACTCTTTTGGTTATAACATGTCCACGAATGATTCCGTCATGTCCTATAACAAAAAACATTGGACCAAGGGCTTGCAGCCTAGCCCAGCAGGTGCGTTTAATCCCGAAGAGTACTATATGCTCTCACTAAACAAGCTGGCGTTTCCCAACTTTCGCTTCATTGAAAACAAACACAACCCACAGCACAAGTCGATGAAAGACGTTGAGAGCCACCACCTTGGCCCCATGGATCCCTCTATAGGTCCTTTTCGGCAAGTGGTTGGCAAAGGCTATGAACTCTTTCACAACGGCAAGCGCGTCAATGGTCCGGAGACTGTTTTCTGGACTCGCTCGGAGGCACAGAATAACTGCCAGCTCAATGCGCAAAACAGCAAGAACGTGAAAATAGAATGCCGCTACGATGGTGCAAGATTCTATCCATGAACTCATTTGTCAGGCGGCGACAAGATTACGCTGGCAGGTTTCGGGACTTTTAGTGTCGGGACAAGGTCTCAACGTGAAGGCCGCAATCCACGGACCGGCGAAAAGATCAAGATTCCGGCGTCAAAAGTTGTCAAGTTCAAAGTGGGCAAAACTCTCAGCGAAAAAGTCAAATTGATATGCACATGAGGGGTATATGACACGAAAAAACAAGACACTGGTACAAATATCAGTACTATTTGATATCGTCCTTACAGGCGCTGCCTATCTGATTGCAGAGGTGTGTGCGATTTGGTTTTTGAAAACCGCTTATAGAGGGTTAATTCAACCGCTTAACTATGATATGATAATACTTCTGGTTTTTATCATTTGGTTTGTAAGCCTGCAATATTCAAATCTGCATATCTTTTATTTTAGAAAAACGCGTTTTTTTATTTTGCTTTTCAACGTTACCGGACTTGTTACGATTAACATTTTGATCCTTGCCTTCTTCTTTTACATCTTCAAGATTCAGGATGTCAGCCGCCTGATGATTGGCATTTTCTATACACTAAACGTCGTTTTGCTTGTTCTGAGCAGGTGGCTCTGCTGTAACATATTGGGTTTTCTAAGAAGAAAGAAGAGTTTCTTGTACAATGTGTTGGTGGTGGTCGGAAGCAAAGAGGCTGCAAAGGACCTCATTTCGGCTATCCAGCACAATCCAGAAGCGAACGTTACAGTCCTGGGGTGCCTCGACCTGGATTCCGATGACGTGGGAAAGGATGTTGTCGGGGGAATCAAGATTATCGGGACCCTTGAACAATTGGGAGAGATTTTGGCCACTCGTGTTGTCGATGAGGTAACTTTCGTGATGCCCGTGGACATGATATGGGACGCGGAGAAATACTTCCACATTGCTGAAGCCGTCGGAGTGCAGATCCGGGTGGTGCCGCACTGGCATCTACGCAAATTCCTCGCCGCTCGCCCTCTTTTTTACTCAATGAACTACGAGCACTTTTTTCAAACCCCCACATTCGTCCTGTCCGCTACCCCTCATTACCGCGTAACGTTCCCGATTAAAGTGGCCTTTGATTACCTGCTTGCCGGGATGTCGCTGATTCTACTTTCGCCCTTTTTCCTGATAATTGCGTGCGCGATCAAAATGTGCTCATCGGGGCCGGTGTTGTTCAAGCAGGTACGCAGCGGACTCAACGGCCGCAAATTTACCGTATATAAATTCCGAAGCATGGTCGCCAACGCCGAAGCGATGCTTCCGGACCTGCTAAAATTGAACGAATCAAATGGAGCGGTATTTAAGATTAAGGATGATCCCCGAATCGTCCCCTGGATAGGGACTTTCTTGAGGAAAACGAGTCTTGACGAGTTGCCTCAGTTCATCAATGTGCTGCGAGGAGAGATGAGCATCGTTGGACCGCGTCCTCCCATCCCGGAGGAGGTGATGGAGTACAAGCCCGGCGAGCGACGCCGCCTGTCCATGAAGCCTGGAATAACATGTATCTGGCAGATCCAGCAGCGGCGGAACGAAATCCCCTTTGCCAGATGGATGGCATTGGACCTCGAGTACATCGACAACTGGAGTTTGTGGCTGGATTTCAAAATACTCTGCAACACCGTGGTTGCGATGATCTTTGGCAGGGGGAGGTGACCGGTGATCAGCGCGGGAAAGATAAAAACAACATAGTATGGGAGAGCATAAAGCCATTTACGGTCAGATCGGCAAAGCGGTAGCCGTAATCATGTGCCTGACCGTTATCGATAAGCTTCTGGCCGTTGCCAAAGAGATGCTGGTAGCATATCGTTTTGGGGTGTCCTCAGCTCTTGACGTTTTCAATGTAGCCTATGCTCTTCCCAGCACTATCATCTTATTTTTTTCCAGCGCTTTTCTTGGCGCGTTTGTCCCCGTTTATCTCGAGTGGTCCCATGACTCATCTACGGAGCGCGCAGACAACTACACCCTGTCCCTTTTTTACTGCGCTTCGGCTTTTTTCGGTGTCTTGACCCTTATCGGGTTTATCTTAAGCCCCATTATTTTTCCGGCCCTCGGCTACGGCCTGGCCCCCGAGCAAAAGGTGCTGGGCATAGACATAGAGCGTTGGCTCGTGTTCCTGTTCCTTTTTGACGGTACCGGCGTCGTCCTGGCGGGTCTGCTTCACGCACAAAAGAGGTTCTTCAACCTTTATCTGGCTCCAACCTTTATCAATGCAACCGTTATCCTCTTCATAGTGCTCGGCTCCAGCTACGGGATCCATGCGCTGGTCCGGGGGCTTCTGCTCGGGACACTTTTCAAGTTCGCCTACATGGCCCTCAGTTTGCATAATTCAGGCTTTCGCTTTCTGGCAAGAGCAAGCCTGGATAAGCAAAAGCTCACCCACTTCATGTTGCTGGCACTGCCTTTGCTGGGAAGCGAATTAATTGTCAACTCTAATAGTCTTATCGACATGATGATGGCTACCCAGCTCCCTGCAGGGTCCGTCTCGACCCTCAGGTATGCGGGTCGCATCAACGATCTGCCCATTCACGTGGTCATCATGGCCATCTCGAAGGCGATTTTTCCCTTCATCAGCAATCAGGCGATTGAGGAGGACTATGAGGGGTTGCGGCAGATATTCAAGCACAGCGTTACCCTGCTCGGGTTCATCACCTTTCCGATTATCGCGATGGTGGGGCTCTTTTCCTCGGACATCGTGGCTCTTCTCCTACAGCGTGGAGCGTTCGATGCCCACGCTGCGCAACAGACGGCCCAGGCCCTGGTTTTTTACAACATAGGGCTGTTTTTTGCCGCCTATGCATTTATCAACGGAGTTTTCTTCTGCGCTTTGAAAGACACCAAGCTGCTGCTCTACCTGGGCTGCCTGACGATG